>CAKWRB010000012.1:12209-15968 GCA_934845495.1 uncultured bacterium | reverse complement strand
CTATGGTGACTTTGCAGGCGATCCCCGGCTGCCGGTGGGGGAATACCAGCTCTCCTACCGGGAAAACGACCGGGGGGTCTACACCTTCTGTATGTGTCCGGGCGGCTTTGTGGTGCCCTCGTCCTCGGAGGAGGATGGTGTGGTCACCAACGGCATGAGCGAATACAGCCGCTCCGGCAGCAATGCCAACAGCGCCGTGGTGGTGAGTGTGGACAGCCGGGACTTCGGCAGCGACTGGGACAGCGGCATCCATTACCAGCGTCAGCTGGAGCAGGCAGCCTTCCGCCTGGGTGGGGGCAGCTACCGGGCACCGGTCCAGACGGTGGGACGCTTTCTGGCTGGGCAGGCTGGTGCCGACTTTGGACGGGTGGAGCCCACCTATGCCATTGGCACCCAGGCTGCCGACTTTGACCGGCTGTTCTCGCCGGGGGTGGCTTCGATGCTGCGCAAGGGGCTGGAGAACTTTGCCCGCAAGCTGCCGGCCTATGCGGCGGCAGATGCGGTGCTCACCGCCCCGGAGACCCGGACTTCTTCCCCGGTGCGCATCCCCCGTGGGGAAAACTTTCAGTCTGCCAGTCTGCAGGGGCTGTACCCCTGCGGCGAAGGGGCAGGCTATGCCGGCGGCATCATGAGTGCGGCAGTGGATGGCATCCGCTGTGCCGGCGCAGTCATCGGGGAATACGCCCCGGTGCAGAACTGATTCCAATCGCATCAGAGCCCTCCGATTCGGGAGGGCTTTTTTTCTGTGAAATACCAGCAGCCGGAAACAGGGCAGCTGCCGGGCAGAATGTGCGCAGACTCTGGAATTTTCCGCTGTTTTATGGTATACTGTACTAATAAAATTGTCTGCAGCCGGTGGTGACCTGGCTGAGCAGGAGGAGAAAATTTGGAACTCGAACTTCTTCGCTATATCCAGAGCGGGGCTTCGCCGGTGCTGGATGCGTTTTT
This sequence comes from uncultured bacterium, assembly GCA_934845495.1. Taxonomy (GTDB): domain Bacteria; phylum Bacillota; class Clostridia; order Oscillospirales; family Ruminococcaceae; genus Avimicrobium. Next base: position 15,020 of record CAKWRB010000012.1, on the reverse strand, counting down.
TATAGGGATCACTATGCTGGCAGAACCGGCACTCTGGGTGCTGCTCCTGGCTTGGATCTACTGGAACCGCGATAAAACAGCCGGGCGGTTTATCTCTTACACAGTGTTCACCTCGCTCTGCTTCGGCAACGGGCTCAAGGAGATCTTCCGGATGCCCCGTCCCATTGGCGAGCCGGGCATCCGCACCATTTATGCGGAAACCGCCACCGGTTACTCCTTCCCCAGTGGGCACAGCCAGATGATGGCAACAGTGGGGAGTGCGATCCCCCTCTGGTACCGGAAAAACAGCCTGTGGTACTTCTTTATCCCGCTCATGTTCCTGGTGGCGTTTTCCCGGATGTATCTGGGGGTACACTATCCGCGGGATGTGTTTGCAGGGCTGCTGCTGGGTGTGGGTATCAGCTGGCTCTGTGCCCGGCTCTGGGATCGGGCGCTGGGGCACACCGGCCTGTTTGCCGCCACCTTCGGGGTGATGAGCCTGTTTCTGTTTGTGGCGCGCTCCCACGATTTCTTCCAGCTCTATGGGCTGTTCGGCGGTTTTGCCGCTGGCTGCGCCTTTGAGGAGCGGTATGTGCGCTTTGGCATGCGGGATCACACCGGACGCAAGGCAGCCCGGTTTGTGCTGGGTCTTGCAGTGATCGGGGTGATTTATGCCCTGGGCAAGCTGCTGCCCGACCTGCTCTGGCTGGTGCCGGTGCGGTACTTCCTGGTGGCCTTTGCAGGGTATGGGCTGGTGCCGATGCTGTTTAAGAAGCTGGGGATCTGATCAGACCCTGTGAAATTTTAGAGGAGAGGAACGGCGGAAGGATTTGAGCATCAAGTTTTGGAATACAGCTAGCCGGGCAGCAGACCCGGAGGCACTGGCTTCGCTGCAGGCGGCAGGGCTTTCGCCGCTCTGCGCCCGGGTGCTGAGCGCCCGGGGAATACGCAATCTGGAGGAGGTCCAGTCGCTGTTCGGGGGAAAGGACACCCTGTTTGACCCCTTCCTGCTCCGGGATATGGACCGGGCAGTGCAGCGGATCCATCTGGCACTGGAGTCCGGGGAGCTGATCGTGGTCTATGGCGACTACGACTGCGACGGTGTCACCTCCACAGCGCTGCTGTACAGCTATCTGGAGGCGGTGGGCGCCAATGTGATCTACTACATCCCCGACCGGGAGCAGGAGGGCTATGGCCTCAACATCGAAGCCATCGACTTTCTGCACGAGGTCCGGGGCATCGGCCTCATCATCACAGTGGACAACGGTGTTTCGGCCCATGAGGAGATCGCCCATGCCAACCGGCTGGGCATCGATGTGGTGGTGACCGACCACCACCAGCCCCGGGAGACACTGCCCGAGGCGGTGGCGGTGGTAGACCCCCATCGCCCCGACTGCCCCAGCCCGTTCAAGGGACTTTCCGGTGTGGGAGTGGCCTTCAAGCTGGTGTGTGCCCTGGAAGGGGACGACGGCTACGAGATGATCGAGCATTACGGCGACCTGGCAGCGCTGGGCACCATTGCCGATGTGATGCCGCTCACCCACGATAACCGCACTCTGGTGCGGCATGGGCTGGAGCTGCTGGCCGACAGTGCCCGGCCGGGCATCCGCGCGCTGGTGGAGCTGGCAGGGCTGTCCGGTAAGCCGATGACAGCCACCGCAGCCGCCTTTGGGCTGGCGCCTCGGATCAATGCCGCCGGCCGGATGGGCGATGTCTACGATGCGCTGGAGCTGCTGCTCTGCGAGGACGAGGGCACTGCCCGGGAAAAGGCCGAGACCCTCTGCGCGTACAACGACCAGCGCAAAAAGACCGAGGCGGAGATCCTGGCGGAGGTGGCGGCGAAGATCACCGCCGACCCATCGCTGGTGCAGGAGCGGGCCATCGTCATGGACGGTGCCGGCTGGCACCATGGTGTGGTGGGGATCCTTTGCTCCCGGCTGGTGGAGAAGTACGGCCGCCCGGCCTTCCTGATCTCCACCAACGATACCGAGGGCCGCTCCTCCGGACGGGGCATCGACGGCGTCTCGGTGATCGGGGCGGTATCGGCCTGCGGTGATCTGCTCACCCGCTATGGCGGTCATGCTCAGGCGGCAGGTTTCAGTCTGCTCAAGGAGAATATCCCGGCATTCCGGGAGCGGTTCCTCGGCTATTTCCAGGAACACTATCCGATTATGTCCTACTATAAACTGACAGCCGACTGTGTGGTGGAGCCCTCGGAGCTGACGGTTCCGATGGTGCAGAGCCTCGCCCGGCTGGAGCCGTTCGGCGAGGGGAATCCCGCCCCGGTGTTCGAGCTGGATTCGGTGCGGCTGGAGCGCATCCAGCCCCTGTCCGGCGGCAAGCACCTCAAGCTCTTCTGCTCCAAGGGGGAGACTGCCTTTCCGGTGCTGCTCTTTGGCACCGGCCCGGACCAGTTCGGCTACCAGCCCAGCGATCGGCTGGACCTGCTGGTGTCGGCCGAGATCTCGGTGTTCCGGGGGGAGATGAGCGTGAGCCTGCGGGCAGCTGATCTGCGCCTGACCGGAGTGGATCAGAATGCGGTGTGCTATCAGCAGCGCATCTACGAAAACGCCCGCCGTGGGGAACACAGCCCGGAGGACCGGCTGATCTGCCCCACCCGGGAGGACGCAGCCATTGTATACCGCTTCCTGAACAGCCAGGGCGGTTTTCCCTATGGCCCGGAGCTGCTCTACCAGCGGCTGATGGGGTCGGGGATCGGATATGGAAAGATGCTGGTGGCACTGGATGCCCTGGAGGAACTGGGCCTGATCGCCCGGGAAAAAAACAGCTTCCAGCTGCTGCCGGTGCAGGGAAAAGTGGATTTGATGAGCG
>CAKWRB010000012.1:3201-12199 GCA_934845495.1 uncultured bacterium | reverse complement strand
CGCATCGGCCATCCGGTGCCTGAATGGGTTGGAATGAGGTGACAGGAATGGAAAAAGTTTATACGATCGACGATCTGATGCAGGCAATCAAAGAGAGCGGACGAAGCTATGATACCGAGCGGATCCTGGCGGCTTACCAGGTGGCCAAGGAGGCTCACAAGGAGCAGCGCCGCCGTTCAGGTGAGCCCTATATCAGCCATCCTGTTGCCGTGGCGATCATCCTGGTGGGGCTGGGCATGGACACCGAGACTCTGGTGGCCGCCCTGCTGCATGATGTGGTAGAGGATACCGCCACCACCGGCGAAAGCATCGAAAAGCAGTTCGGCGAAGATGTGGCCCTGATGGTGAACGGTGTCACCAAGCTGGGGCAGGTGCCCTTCTCCACCCGGGAGGAGCAGCAGGCGGAAAATGTCCGCAAAATGCTGCTGGCGATGGCACAGGATGTCCGGGTCATCATCATCAAACTGGCGGACCGGCTGCACAATATGCGTACACTGGAGTCGATGCCGCCCCAGAAGCAGCGGGATAAATCGCTGGAGACAATGGAAGTCTATGCGCCGCTGGCCCATCGCCTGGGTCTGAAGCTGGTCAAGGAGGAGCTGGAGGATACCGCTCTGCGCTTCCTGGACCCGGCTGCCTATTCCGAGATCGAATCCCAGCTGATCCTGCGCAAGGACGAGCGGGACAAGTTCCTCTCGATGATCCGGGAGCGTCTCACCGAGCGGCTCAATTCCGAGGGAATGCACTTCCACCTGGAAAGCCGGGTGAAGAGCATCTACGGTATCTACCGCAAGGTGTATATCCAGGGTCGGGACTTCGATGAGATCTTCGATGTCTATGCCCTGCGTGTCATTGTGGACACCGTCAACGAATGTTACAATGTGCTGGGCGTGGTGCACGATATGTTCCGTCCCATTCCCAACCGGTTCAAAGACTATATCTCCACCCCCAAGGCCAATATGTACCAGTCGCTGCACACCACTGTGCTGGACAAGGAGGGCATCCCCTTCGAGATCCAGATCCGCACCTGGGATATGCACTACATCGCAGAATACGGTGTTGCGGCACACTGGAAGTACAAGGCCGGCCTTTCGGGCAAGGACAGCCTGGAGGAGAAGCTGGCCTGGGTGCGCCAGCTTCTGGAAGCCCAGCAGGAGAGCGACGATGTGGAAGACATCGTGCGCACCATCAAAACCGATATCGCCCCGGAGGAAGTGTTTGTGTTCACCCCCAAGGGCGATGTCATCAACCTGCCGTCCGGCTCCACCATCATCGACTTTGCCTATGCCATTCACTCGGCGGTGGGCAACCGCATGATGGGCGCCAAGGTGGATGGGCGCATCATGCCCATCGACACGGTGGTGAAAACCGGCATGATCATCGAGATCATCACCGGCAACACCAAGGGCCCCAACCGCGACTGGCTCAAGGTCGTCAAGACCAGCGAGGCACGCAACAAGATCCGCGCCTGGTTCAAAAAGGAGAAGCGGGAGGAGAACATCGCCGCCGGCCGGGAGGAACTGGAACGGGAGTTCCGGCGCAGCTCTATCAGCCTGACCGAACAGCAGGAGGAGGAGTTCCTCGGCTATCTGGCGGAAAAGCAGCAGATGAAGAATGTGGACGACTTCCTGGCAGCCATCGGCTACGGCGGCATTTCGCTGGCGAAGATCGCTCCCCGCATCAAGATCGATTATGTGAAGATGTTCCGCACCTCCGAGGCGGAAAAGGCAGCCCAGGCTCTGCCCAAGCTGGTGCAGAAGAAGTCCAAGGTGTCCAGCGGTGTCATCGTCGAGGGGTTGGACAGCTGCCTGGTCAAGTTTGCCCAGTGCTGCAATCCGCTGCCCGGCGATGCGATCATCGGGTTCATCACCCGGGGGTCGGGTGTGTCCATCCACAAGCTGGACTGCCCCAATGTCATCAATTCGATGAAGGACCCCGAACAGCAGAGCCGCTGGGTTGCAGCGGAGTGGGCCGAAACCACCCAGCGGGAGGTGTTCAAGTCCTCCATCGAACTGCTGGCGCGTGACCGCGGTCTGCTGCTGGCGGAGGTGAGCATCACCCTCAACAATATGCATGTTCCGCTGCACGCACTGCAGGCCCGGGAGCTCAAGGACGGCATGACTTCGGTCACCCTGACGCTGGGCACTGTGAATGTGGAGCAGCTGACCAATATCATGTCCAATCTGCGCAAGATCGACGGCGTAGTCGAGGTCAAGCGCGCAAATCAGTAAAAAGGAGCCTGTTAAGATGAGAGCTGTGGTACAGCGGGTAGCCGCATCCCGTGTGGAAATCGGCGGAGAAACCGTCGGAGAGATCGGGCAGGGTCTGATGATCCTGCTGGGGGTATCCGGGGAGGATACCGAGGAGGAAATGCGCTTCCTGGCGAAGAAGATCGTCAATCTGCGCATCTTCACCGATGAGAATGAGAAGATGAACCTTTCGCTGATGGACATCGGCGGCGAGGCCCTGGTGGTTTCCCAGTTCACCCTGTATGCCGACTGCAAAAAGGGCAACCGTCCCTCCTTCATTTCGGCCGGCCGTCCGGAGATCTCCGAGCCGCTCTACGAGAGCTTTGTACACGAACTGATCGCCCTGGGTGTGGAAAAGGTTGCCACCGGCCAGTTCGGCGCCGATATGCAGGTATATATCCAGAACGACGGTCCGGTGACCATTGTACTGGACACCGATGAGATCATGCCCAAGCGGGTGACAGTGCGCAAGGCAGGCGCAAAGGAGGAAGCATGAGGATCTACACAATGCTCACTGGTCTGATGGAGACCAACTGCTACCTGGTGATGACCAAGGAGCGCCACATCGCTGTGATCGACCCCGGTGCCGACCCCGAAACCATCATCGCCAAGCTGGAGGATTTGGGGGCAGAGCCCTCGATGATCCTGCTCACCCATGCCCACTACGACCACACCGGTGCGGTGGAGGCCCTGTGCAAGCGCTACCCCGACTGTCCGGTGATGCTGGGCGAAAAGGAGCTGCCGGTCTACGGCAACCCCGACCTGAGCCTGGCCCCCATGCTGGGCGGCCCCAAGAAGCATCAGAAGCTCCGGTACGACCGGCTGCTGCAGGAGGGCGACACCATCGAACTGGACGAGCTGACCTTTACCGTTCTGGAAACACCGGGCCACACCCCCGGCGGCGTCTGCTATCAGGTAAGCGATGTGATCTTCACTGGGGATACCCTGTTCCCGCTCAGTGTGGGACGCACCGATTTCCCCGGCGGCGATGCCGAGGCGCTGCGCAAGTCGGTGCTGCGTCTGCGGGATCTGCCCGGCGAGTACACCATCTGCCCTGGACACGGTTCGCCCAGCTATATGAGCCAGGAGCGCAGCAAAAATCCGTACATGAGAGGATAACGCAACATGATGACTGTATTCTGTGAAGGCCGGGACTATGGCTATGAACTGGCCGGAGTGGCGATGCTCTTCTTCCGTGGGGAAAAGGTGATCCCTGCCAAGGAGGGCGAGGAGCCGCTGGATAACTTTATTCTGGCAGAGACCAATCTGCGCCCGGGACGGGCCTCCCTGTCGCTGACCGTGGAACGGGAGAACCGGACCTGGGAGGCCAGTGAGATCGTTCCGGTGAGTGCGGAGGATCCCGACCACGACTGCGAACTGCACCTGGCCCGGATGCTCTATCACCTTCTCAGTGAGATCACCGGCACCGTACCCAAGTGGGGTGTGCTCACCGGGATCCGCCCGGTCAAGCTGGTACAGCGCCGGCTGGATCAGGGGCACAGCCGGGAGGAGGTTGCCCGGGAACTGCGGGAGGACTACCTGGTCTCCCAGGAGAAGCTGGATCTGGCCTTTGCCACCCAGCAGAAGGAACATGCCATCCTCTCCCGGAACACCCCGGACAGCTTCAGTCTGTACATCTCCATTCCGTTCTGTCCGTCCCGGTGCCTGTACTGCTCCTTTGTATCCCATTCCATCGAAAAGACCTACAAGCTAATGGATCAGTACATCGACTGCCTGTGCCAGGAGATCGCCCACACCGCCGAAGTGGCCCGGAAGGCCGGGCTGAAGCTGCGCACCGTCTACTTTGGCGGCGGCACCCCCACCTCCATCACTGCCGAGCAGCTCAAGCGGCTCACCGACTGTGTGGCCGAACACTTTGACCTCTCGCAGGTGTGGGAGTACACCATCGAGGCCGGTCGGCCGGATACCATCACCCGGGAAAAGCTCCAGGTGATCCGGGAGGCCGGCGTCACCCGCATCAGCATCAATCCCCAGACCTTCAACGACGATGTGCTGCGCTTCGTGGGCCGCAAGCATCCTGCCCAGGCGGTGGTGGACTGCTATGAGATGGCCCGGGAGCTGGGCTTTGACAACATCAATATGGACATCATCGCCGGGCTGCCCACCGATACGCTGGACAGCTTCCGCCATACGGTGGAGCGCCTGCTGGAGCTGGCCCCGGAGAACATCACCGTCCACACCCTGTCGGTGAAGCGGTCGGCGGATCTGTCCGGGGAGAAGGCTGTGGATCTCTCCTCCCTCACCGGAGATGTCACCGAGATGGTGGATTATGCCCAGCACCGCCTGATGGAGAACGGCTACGAGCCCTACTATCTCTACCGCCAGCGCAACATTCTGGACAACCTGGAGAACACCGGCTACTGCAAGCCGGGCAAGGAGGGGCTGTACAATGTCTACATCATGGACGAGACCCACACCATCCTGGCCTGCGGTGCCGGCGGTGTAAGCAAGCTCCGGGATCCCCAGGGCGAGGACATCAAGCGGCTCTTCAACTTCAAGTACCCCTACGAGTACATCAACCGGTTTGAGGAGATCCTGCAGCGCAAGGACGAGACCCTGGCCTTCTACCAGAGCCATCCCCTGCCGGAAACCAAGTCCTGATTGTAACGATTTTCTGAACATTTCCGCTCCGGAGGCTGTTTGGCCGCTGGAGCGGTTGTTTTTTTACCGGAAAGAGCATATAATAAAGGCATAAAAAATAGGAACGAACGGTCGGCCATCAGGCGGACCGCATGAAATAAAGTGAGGTGGATATCTTATGGGATTCATGGATAAGGTACTGGATACAGCACGCAGTGCTGCAAGCGCCGCTTCGGAAAAAGCGGGGGAAGTGTACGAGATCGGTAAGCTGAAGCTGCAGCTCTCGGGACTGAACAGCGATCTGGAAAAGGCTTACGCCCAGCTGGGCCGCCTGGAATATGACGCCAGAAAGAACGGCAGCGACAACAGCCTGCTCCTCGATGCCTGTGTGACCGAGCTGGATAGCCTGCATGCCGATATCGACAGCCTGATTGCGGAGATCTCGGCGGTGACCGGTGAAAAGACCTGTCCGCACTGCGGCGAAAGCGTAGCAGTTGGTGCAGCCTATTGCTCCAAGTGCGGCGCCAAAATGGATGCCGAACCGGCAGCGGAGCCGCAGCCCGAACCGATTCAGCTGGAGGAAGTCCGCTCGGAGGCAGAGTCGGCAGAACAGCCGGAAAATCCGGAACAGGTATAACACAATCCTAAAAACCAACGCCCGCCGATGGGAGGATCCAGCGGCGGGCGAGTTTTTAACTGTGAGGAAAGTCTTTGAATAAGCGGGCCAGTCCGGGAATACACTGAACACAGACAGGATAGGGGGAAGGCAGATGAAGGCGAAGGCGGGCGGACAGAACTTTTTGCAGGGTGCGCTGATCCTGGCGGCCTCGGCACTCATCGTCAAGCTCATCGGTGCCTTTTTCAAGGTTCCCCTTGCCAATATCCTGGGGGGTGCCGGCATGGGCTACTTCATGACGGCCTACGACCTCTTCAACCCTGTTCGCTCGCTGGCCATAGCGGGGATCCCCGTCGCGGTTTCCAAGATGGTGTCCGAGGCGGTGGCTACCGGCCACTTTGCCGATGCCCGCCGGACCTTCCGGGCGGCGCTGGGGCTGATGTGTGTCACCGGTGCATTGGGTACCCTGGGTGTTCTGGCCTTTGGCGGACACTTTGCCGCCCTTGCCGGCAATCCCGGGGCTGCGGCGGCAGTTCTTTCCATTGCGCCGGCAATCTTCTGCTGTTGTATGATCTCGGTTTACCGGGGATACTATGAGGGGCAGCGGAATATGGTCCCCACCGCCATTTCCCAGGTGTTTGAAGCGCTGATCCGCCTGAGCTGCGGCATTGGCTTTGCCGGGGCAGCCTATACGATGGGGTTGGAGAGCTACACCCGGGACGGAACCGTCTTTGGGGTTTATGCCGGAGGGCCGCTGGCTGCCGAGACCCTGCTTGCCCAGTTCACTGCGGCAGCGGCGATCTGGGGAGTGAGCGTCAGCACCCTGGCTTCGATGATTTTCCTGATGGCACGGCACACCTTTGTGGGGCCGGATCCCCGCATCCGCACCGCGGAGTCCTCCGGTGGGCAGAGTTATGGCGTTCTGCTCCGGGAACTGGTCCGGACCGCGGTGCCGGTCTGCCTGGGATCGCTGGCGGTGAGCATGGGGGCACTGGTGGACCTGTTTACGGTGATGAACCGCCTGGGGGATGCCGTTGCTGCTGCTCCCGGCTATTTTGCGGTCAAGTATGCGGCGGTCCTTGCCTCCGGCCAGACGCTGGAGCAGCTGCCCAACTACCTTTATGGCTCCTATACCGGCCTGGCACTGACCATCTTCGGCATTGTACCGGCGGTGACAACGGTGTTCGGTATCAGTGCCCTGCCCAATGTGGCAGCAGCCTGGAAGGTACGGGACCGGGAGCGGACACATCAGAATATTTCGGTGGTGCTGCGCATCGTCTCGATCCTGGCAATGCCGGCCGGCATCGGAATCCTGCTGCTCAGCCGCCCCATTCTGGAGCTGTTCTATGCTGGGCGGCAGCTGGAGATTCAGGTGGCGGCTCCGCTCCTCTCACTTTTGGGGATTGTGGTGATTTTCGTTTCGCTGACCAGCCCCATCAACAGTATGCTGCAGGGCATCGGACGGATGGATCTCCCGGTGAAGCTCATGCTGATGGGGGCCTGCATCAAGCTGGCCTCCAACCTGATTTTACTGCGGATTCCCCAAGTGGGGATTCTGGCAGCCCCGCTGGGCTCACTGTTTTGCTACGGCTTCATTGTCTGGATGAGCCTGCGCGCCATCTGCCGGGAAACCGGGGTCTGCATCCGGGTGGGGGATACCTTTGCCAAACCCTTTGCCGGTGGGCTGGTATGTGGTATAACGGCGTGGTTTTGCCGGTTTCAGCTCTTTGCTGACCGCCCCGGAAAGCTGTTTACCCTGCTTTCCATAGGCATTGGTGCCATAATTTACTTTATTTTACTGTTCGTTTTGAAGATAGTGACGAAAGATGATATTTTGATGATACCCGGCGGCGAAAAAATTGGAAAAACACTTGAAAAACTGCACCTTTTAAGATAATATATTAAGTGCTGCATACGAAAGGGAAGCCTGTTTTTGCCGTAACTACGGCATTTTTAAGGCAGGAGCGTATGGAACGCAAGTGGTACCGGTACAGGAAAATCCATCCGTGTCCTACGCAGAATACAATCTGTCCCGTTTGATCCGGTCTGCCGGACGGGCAGGGAAGAAAGCATTTTATGGAGGAATAGAGAAATGACAAAGACTGAACTTATCAGCGCAGTTGCCCTGAAGGCTGAGCTGACCAAGAAGGATAGCGAGAAGGCTGTTGCAGCCGTATTTGATGCCATTACTGAAGCTCTGGTTGCTGGAGACTCCGTATCTCTGGTTGGCTTCGGCAAGTTCGAAGTAAAGAGCAGAAGCGAGAAGATGGGTATCAACCCCCGCACCAAGGAACCCATGAAGATTGCTGCTTCCAAGCTGCCTGCTTTCCGTGCTGGTAAGGCTCTGAAGGACGCAGTTGCCAAGTAAGTGCGTCATAAGGATTGAATCCATATCGGGCAGCGGGAAACCGGTGCCCGATTTTTTGTAAGGAAAAGGAGGAGTTCTGCAATGCGCCTGGATAAATACCTCAAGCTCACCCGGCTCATCAAGCGCCGCACCGTGGCAAACGAAGCCTGTGATGCGGACCGGGTGATGGTCAACGGCAAGGTGGCCCGGGCTTCGCTGGCCGTCAAGGAAGGGGACATCATCGAACTGAACCTGGGCAGCCGCCCGCTGCGGGTCAAGGTGCTCAAGGTCAGCGAGTATGTCACCAAGGACGATGCTCCCACCTGTTATCAGATCCTGGAATAAACACCCCCCTTTTGTGCATATGCTGTCCCAGAGAGGTGCAGTGGCACAAAGGGGGTTGTTTTTTTATGGAAAAGACCAGAGCGGCAACCGGGCCGCAGAACCTGATGCTGGAAAACCGGGAAAAACTGCTGATCCAGGGGGTGCAGCAAGTCGAGAGCTTTGATGAGGAGAGCATCCAGCTGGATACCCTGTTGGGGGCGCTGGTGATCCGGGGAAGAGGGCTGCACATCGACCGGATCGATGACCAGAATGGAGAAGTGGCGGTCACCGGGGAGATCGTAGCGCTGCTCTACGACGAAACCCGGTTCAAGGGTGGGTTCCTGGCCCGCCTGCTGCGTTGAGCAGCCTGGCCTCATCCCAGCTGCTCATCTTCTGGGGCGCTGTATGGCTGGGCGCTCAGTTGGCGGCTGTCTATGCCCTGCCCGCCGCTCTTCGGGCAGAACTGCCGCTTTCCCGGCTGCTGGAGTCGCTGCTGGATCTTCTTTACTTTGCGGTGGCTGGGTTCATCAGCTTTCTCTATCTGCTCTCCACGGTGGAGGGCAGGCTGCGGGGCTTTGTATTGCTGGGCGAGCTGCTGGGGGCTCTGCTGCTGCGCCTGACGGTGTACCCCGTTCTGCTGGCTGTGCTGAGCCGGCTGCTGCGTCTGGTGAAGGGGCTGATGCGCTGGGTGGGGCGCATCGGCAGTTGGATGGGTGGATTTGTGCGGCGCCGGCTCCCGGAACAGCCGGACCTGGAGGGGGAGAACGGAAATTTTTCAGAAGAAACCACGAAATCCCCTTGAAAATGAGTTTGGATATATAGTATAATTTTTTAAAGATGATTTGTTCCAATGTACAATTT
>CAKWRB010000012.1:0-3191 GCA_934845495.1 uncultured bacterium | reverse complement strand
AAGGCAAAGGCAAAGAAAAATACGCTGCTGCGCGTATCGGTGCTTCTGTTTCTTCTTTATGTTGTGGTCTCATTGGTTCAGATTCAGGGAAATATCCAGAAAAACCGCGAACAGCTGGCTCTGCTGAAACAGCAGAATGAGGAACAGCGCATTGCCAACAAGGAGCTGGAGCGGATTCTTTCGGACGGCGCCGAAGAGGAGTACATCGAGCGGATCGCCCGGGAACAGTTGGGCTTTGCCTATCCGGAAGAGCAGGTGCTGGTGGATATTTCCGGCAGTTGACAGCAAAGAATACAGGAGGATACAGACTGAATGCAGCAGTTGGTTGTGGGGAATATTGTAGAGGGTAAAGTGACCGGCATCACCAAGTTCGGCGCTTTTGTGGATCTGGGCGACGGCAAGACCGGAATGGTACATATTTCGGAGGTTGCCCCGACCTTTGTCAAGGAGATTCGGGATTTTGTCAAGGAGAACGACACCGTCAAGGTAAAGGTTCTGAGCATTTCGGAGGATGGAAAGATCAGCCTTTCCATGAAGAAGGCAGAACCGCAGCAGGCTGCACCGGCCAAAACCGAGCGCCCTGCCCGCCCGAAGCGTTCGGCTCCGCCCCGGGATATGGGGTGGCGTGGTCCCAAGCCGACCGCCGAGCCTCAGAGCTTTGAGGACATGATGAGCCGGTTCAAGCAGACCAGCGACGACAAGATGTCTGACCTCAAAAAGTATATGGACGGCAAGCGCGGCACTTCCTTCAAAAGAGGACAGCGGTAACCCCCACTTGAATCAAGCCATAGCGGAGCGGGCCTTTGCAAGAAGGTCTGCTCCTTGTTTTTATATTGGAGGAATGGAATATGATGAACCTGAAGAATCTGCGGATCTGGTCCCGGGAGGGCTTTTCGGAACACTGTTACCTGACGGTGGAGGGCAGCCGCATTGCCGCCATCGGCCCCATGTCGGACTGCCCGGCAGAAGGCGAGAGCCTGGACTGCCAGGGTTACACCGCTTACCCTGGTTTTATCGATGGCCACAGCCATCTGGGTATGTTTGACGACAGCATCGGTGCAGAGGGCGATGATGGCAACGAGAGCACCGATCCCATCACACCGCAGCTCCGGGGCATCGACTCGGTCTACGCAATGGACCGGGGCTTTGCCGATGCCCTGGCTGCCGGTGTTACCACCGTTGTCACCGGGCCGGGCAGTGCCAATGCCATCGCCGGCACCTTCTGTGCCATCAAGACCTATGGCCGCATCGTGGACGAGATGGTGATCCAGTCGCCGGTTGCCATGAAGATGGCCTTTGGCGAAAACCCCAAGGGCATCTACGGCGACAAGTCCGAGACCCCCTCCACCCGGATGGCCACTGCTGCTCTGGTGCGGGAACAGCTCTTCAAGGCCCAGCGGTACCTGCAGGCCCTGGAAAAAGCCGCCGAGGACCCCGATGCCGATGAGCCGGAGTTCGATATGAAGTGCGAGGCATTGCTTCCGGTGCTGCGCCGGGAGCTGCCGGTACACATCCATGCCCATCGGGCGGACGACATTGCCACTGCCGTGCGCATCTGCCACGAGTTTGATCTGCGGTATGTGCTGGTACACGCCACCGAGGGGCATCTCATTGCCGATTACCTGGCCAAGGAGAACATCAGTGTCATCTGCGGCCCGATGATCAACCATCGCTCCAAGCCGGAACTGGCTGGCTTTGTGATGGATTCTCCCACCCAGCTGGCTCAGGCCGGAATCCCCATCTCCATCTGCACCGATCACCCCGAGATCCCTCAGGATCTGCTGGCGGTCAGTGCTGGACTTTGTGTGCGGGAGGGCCTGCCGTGGCAAAAGGCAATGGAGGCCATCACCTGGGTGCCGGCGGTGCAGGCCGGCATCGAGAATCGGGTGGGAAGTCTGGCCCCTGGGCTGGATGCCGATCTGGTGCTGTTCGATACCGATCCGCTGACTCTGGAAGCCCGTCCGGCCCTTGTCATGATCAACGGACAGATTGTCCATAAAAAATTCACAAAATAATTGTGAATTTGTATAATTTATGGTATACTATAAATACCATAGGGACGGTGAATTTCCAGTACCGTTTCGATGAGGGAAAGGCAGATTTGCCCGACCCGATCTTATAAAAAGGGGTTGAGTTTATGACCATCAACATCACCGGAAGAAAAACCACGATCAAGGATTCGTTCAGGGAAGAAGCAGAGCGGGAGATGGCCCGTTTTGATCGCCTGTTTGATGATGATGCATCGGCCCATATCACCGTATCCAACGAAGGTGGTCGCGAAACAGTGGAGATCACCATCCGTTCGGGCGGCATGATCTTCCGTGCAGAAAAGACCACGGAGGACCGCAGACAGTCGCTGGCCCAGGCCGGGGACCTGCTGTTCCGCCAGATCGTAAAGAACAAGTCCAAGTTGGCAGACCGCTTTAAGAAGCGCGCTCCCGAGATTTATGCCGAACCCGAGGCAGAGGAGCCGGATTACAGCGTGATCAAGCGCAAGCACTTCGCACTCAAGCCCATGCATGTGGACGAGGCGATCCTGCAGATGGAACTGCTGGGGCATAACTTCTATATGTTCCTGAATGCGGAAACCGAGATTCCCAATGTGGTCTATAAGCGAAATGCCGGCGGCTATGGCCTGTTGGAGCCGGACGAAAACTAAAATCAAACTCACCAGAGGGCAGACAGCAATGTCTGCCCTCTTTTTTGCGCGGTGTCCGGTCTGAAGCCGCCCTGTCTGCACCTGTGGTTATGCTGGATAAAAAAACCTCCCCTGGAAGGAGATCCAGGGGAGGTTTGAGAATTTGTCACTGCTTCATATAGCTGGCATCGGTTCCGCCCCACTCCACAACGGTGAAGCCGGTGCGCTCCATCGGGGTGAGCTCTTGCTCGGGGATCTCAATGGGCTGTTCCAGCGGCAGATAGACCATGTGTACCCGTACCACACTGTCCGGCTTGGGGGTGACGGTGAGGGGGGCCAGCTCCTCATACTGCTCCTCGGCGAAGGTGATGAGGTTGTAGGGGGAGTTTTGCATCTTCGGTACCCAGTAGGTGATAAAGTCGTTGTACTCCCGGGGGGTGAGCCCCAGATAGGCCAGCTTTTCCCGGAGGAAGGCTTCGGTATCGCTGCCCTTTACCACAAAGCCGCTCTCGAATTCCCAGATGGGACGGGCGCCGCCCTCCCAGAACAGATA
>CAKWRB010000011.1 GCA_934845495.1 uncultured bacterium | reverse complement strand
AGGCTATGGAACATTTGGCCGAACTGTCCGGCTGCGATGCCCACTCCACCGTGATCCTCTCTCAGGTGGATACCGATGTGTTCCGCAAACTGGGGGTCAATATGTCCTGTGAGCCGCGCTATCAGACCAAAAAACTCTATCATAAGCAGTAAATTGCATCAGGCAGAGCTGTCCCGGAGATGGGGCGGCTCTGTTTTTTGTTTTACACCGATAAAATTCAGCCGGGGGATTTACTTTTTACCCCTATCCATTGTACAATTAAATTGTCAGAAAACGGGTAATCCAAAGGAGGTTCTCTCGAATGAAAAAACTTGGTTTTGGCTGTATGCGGCTGCCGGTGATCGACCCCAATGATGTCACCACCATTGATATGCCGCTGTTTGAAAAGATGGTGGACACCTTCCTGGAGCGTGGCTTCACCTACTTCGATACCGCCTATGTGTACCACAGTGTCACCAGTGAAAAGGCTGTGCGGGAGGCACTGGTCAAGCGCCATCCCCGGGATAGCTTTACCCTGGCCACCAAGCTGCCGCTCATCAAGCTGAAGGAAGCAGCGGATATGGATAAGTACTTTGCCGAGCAGCTGGAAAACTGCGGTGTGGAGTTCTTTGACTACTTCCTGCTGCACAACATCAACTCCGGCACCTGGCCCACCGTCCAGAAGCTGGATGCCTTCAACTGGCTGCGCAAGCAGAAGGCTGACGGCAAGGTAGTCAACATGGGCTTCTCCTTCCACGACAGCGCCGAGCTGCTGGAGGAGATCCTCGCCCAGAACCCGGATATGGACTTTGTACAGCTGCAGATCAACTATCTCGACTGGGAGAATGCCACCATTCAGTCCCGCCGCTGCTACGAGGTTGCCACCAAGTACGGCATTCCGGTGATGGTGATGGAACCCATCAAGGGCGGCACCCTGGCCAATGTCTGCGAAAAGGCCGAGAAGCTCTTCAAGGACCACGAGCCGGAGCTGTCGGTGGCCAGCTGGGCGATCCGCTATGCTGCCAGCCTGCCCAATGTAAAGGTGGTGCTGAGCGGTATGTCCAACATGGATCAGCTGCTGGACAACACCGGCTATATGGCTGACTTTAAGCCCCTCACCGAGGAGGAGCAGGCCATCGTCCGGGAGGCTGCCGACGCCATCAACGAGTCGATCGCCATTCCCTGCACCGCCTGCCGCTACTGTGTGGACGGCTGCCCCAAGCACATTGCCATCCCCGAGTACTTCACCCTGTACAACAACATCAAGCAGTCCATCAACAAGGGCTTTGCCATCCAGACCCTCTACTATTCGAACCTTGCCAAGGATCACGGCAAGGCCTCGGAGTGCATCGCCTGCCGTAAGTGCGAAAAGAGCTGCCCCCAGCACCTTCCCATCGTGGACTATCTGAAGGAAGTTGCCGCTGTGTTCGAGCAGTAATTTTCCCCAAAACAGCCCAAAAAGCCGCCCGGAATGGGCGGCTTTTTTCATGCAAAAATCCCCCTGTTCCAGACGGACAGGGGGATCGGTTTTTTAGTTGCTTTAGTTTGCCTTCTTCATGATGAGCATGGCGGAAATGCAGCCCAGTACAAAGCAGGCGCTGCCGCCAACAACCATCAGCATGGCAATAATGGCATGCCAGCCCTTGGAAAAGAAAGTTTCCCTGCGAACGATCTCGGTCATTTTGAATTCCTCCTTGTAATAATAGATTAATTTATACCAAATAGTTATTGACCAGCATAGTCGGAAAAGCTCTTGTCAATGGACATGGTCGCCATGGCATTGAGGGAGCTGTCCGCGGTATTGCCGGCCAGGTACTCGTAGTAGGCCTGGGCGCCGATCATGGCGGCGTTATCTCCACACAGCGAAAGGGGCGGTAGGCAGAGCCGCAGGCCCCGCTTTTCGCACTCGGCGGTGAGCATGGCCCGGAGCTGGCTGTTGGCGGATACACCGCCGGCCACCACGATGGTTTTGCGGTGGGTGTGCTGCTGGGCCAGGAAGAGCTTTTCGCACAGGATGCTTGCCACCGTGTGGCCAAAGCTGGCAGCCAGGTCCTCCCGGCAGATCTCCTCACCCCGCTGGGCGGCGTTATGTACCAGGTTGATGACATAGGTCTTGAGCCCCGAAAAGCTCAGGTCAAACTCGCTGCCCTCCACCTTGGGGTGGGGGAACTGGTAGGCATGGATGTTGCCCTGTCCGCTCACCTTATCCATATTCACGCCGCCGGGATAGGCAAAGCCGATGGAGCGGGCCACCTTGTCAAAGCTCTCACCGGCAGCGTCGTCCCGGGTGCGCCCGATGACATGGAAGCGGGTGTAGTCCTCCACATCGATGATGTGGGTGTGTCCGCCTGATACCACCAGGCAGAGGAAGGGCGGCTCCAGATCCGGATGGGCAATGTAGTTGGCGGCAATGTGCCCCCGGAGGTGGTTCACCGGAATGAGCGGCTTGCCTGCAGCGGCAGCCAGCCCTTTGGCAAAGCCCACCCCCACCAGCAGCGCACCGATGAGCCCCGGAGCGGCGGTGACCGCCACTGCATCGATCTCGGGCAGCGAGAGCCCGGCCTCGGCCAGCGCGGTCTCCACGACGCTGCAGATGTTTTCGGTGTGGCGGCGGGAGGCGATCTCCGGCACGACGCCGCCGTACTTTTTGTGTTCCTCGATCTGGGTATTCACCACCGACGAAAGCACGGTGCGGCCGTTTTCCACTACGGCGGCAGCGGTTTCATCACAGGAGGATTCAATGGCTAAAATTTTCAAACAATTCCACCTCTTTCACCGGGAGAGATCCCGTTTGGTCATCAGAATGGCATCTTCGGTGGGCTGGCGGTAGAAGTTTTTCCGCAGCCCTTCGGGAAGAAAGCCCATGGATTCATAGAGCGAAATGGCAGCGGCATTGGACTGCCGCACTTCCAGGGTGAGAAAGGCAGCTCCGTTTTCCCGGCAGTGATCCACCAGGGCAGAGAGCATCGCCCGTCCCAGCCCCTGCCGGCGGCAGGACTCCGCCACCGCAATGTTGGTGATATATCCCTCGTCCAGCACCTGCTGAAGCCCGGCGAAGCCGACGACTTCTTCGTCCTGCACAGCCACCACATAGAAGGAGGAGGGGGTCCGCGCCTCCCGAAGGAAGGCGGCCTCGCTCCAGGCCTCTCCGGGGAAGGTGATCTGATCCAGTCGGGCAGCGCCGGGGGCATAGGCTTCGTTCATGGGGAGGAGTTTTATCTCATTCATCTCACTTCGCCTCGTACCAGGTCCGCCCCACACCGACATCCACCACCAGCGGCACCGACAGCTCGGCGGCGCCGGACATCTCCTGCTGCAGCAGTATCTTGACGGCGTCGATCTCGTCCGGGGTGGTCTCCACGATCAGTTCATCGTGGACCTGCAGGATCAGCCGGGATTTGAGCCCCTCGGCCTGCAGGCGGCGGTATACCCGCACCATGGCGATCTTGATGATGTCAGCAGCAGTGCCCTGAATGGGGGTGTTCATGGCCACCCGTTCGCCAAAGGCCTTGGTGACCCGGTTGGTGGCACTCATTTCGGGCAGGTCTCGGCGGCGGCCGAACATCGTCTTGACATAGCCGTTCTCCTTGGCAAACTGCTTGGTATCCTCCATGTACTGGCGCACACCGTGGTAGGTGCGCAGGTAGCCGTTGATGTAATCGTTGGCTTCGGCGACGGTGACACCGATGTCCCTGGAGAGGGAGTAGGCGCCGATGCCGTATACAATGCCGAAGTTGACCGCCTTGGCCCGGCTGCGCATCTGACTGGTGACATAGTCCGGCGGCATACCGAACACCTGGGCGGCGGTCTGGGTGTGGATATCCGCACCCGAACGGAAGCCCTCGATCATGTTCTCGTCCCGGGCGATGTGGGCCAGCACCCGAAGCTCGATCTGGGAGTAGTCGGCATCCACCAGGGTGTGGTCTCCGGCGGCAAAGAAGAACTTGCGGAACACACTGCCCTCATCGGTGCGCACCGGGATATTCTGCAGGTTGGGCTCGGCGGAGCTGATGCGCCCAGTGCGGGTTTCGGTCTGTTTGAAGATGCTGTGTACCCGGCCGTCCGCTCCCACCACCTTGAGCAGGCCATCCACATAGGTGTTTTTGAGCTTGGCCAGCTTACGGTAGTCCAGAATGCAGTCGATGATGGGGTGCTTGTCCCGGAGGGATTCCAGCACATCGGCATTGGTAGAGTAGCCCCGCTGGGTCTTTTTGCCGTGGGGCAGGCCCAGTTTTTCAAACAGCACATTGCCCAGCTGCATAGGGGAGTTGATGTTGAACTGTCCGCCGGCCAGCTCGTAGATTTCCTCTGCCCGGGCGGTGAGCTGGGATTCCAGCTCCTGCCCATAGGTGGTGAGGCCATCGGTGTCCAGCGAGAAGCCGATCAGCTCCATCGAGGCCAGCACCTCGGCCAGCGGCTGTTCCACCTCGGTGAGCAGCCATTGCTGCTCCTGCTGGGTGATCTTCTCCTCCAGCACCCGGGCCAGCGGGATCAGGCAGGCCATCTCCTGGGCCAGGGGGTCCTCGCTTTCACAGGGGAGGGGCAGCACCGAGTATTCGGCAGCCAGCCGTTCGGTGGAGTAATCGCTGGCGGTGGGGCGCAGCAGATAGGCTGCCAGCTCGCAGTCCAGCCGCACCTGGGGAAGTGTGTGCTGCCCGGCCATGCAGTGGCGGTACAGCTGCTTGGAATCCCGGGTGATGAGCCCCTTACGACCATAGAGGGCAGCGGAGACGACGTCAAAGCCCGGCTCCCCTGCCTGGCAGAGCAGCAGTTCCTTGCCGCTGCTGAGCGCCAGCGCAGTGAGGGCATCGCCCTCGTACCGGGCCAGGAGATGGGGTGTTTCACAGCCCAGCAGCCGGTCGGCAGCTTCGGCCGAGGCTGGGATCAGCCGCAGGGCGGGGGTGGGTTCCGCCTCCGGAGCCGGTTCACCGGCGGTTTCCAGCTCGGTGAGGGCAGGGATCTCCATCCGCTTCATCAGGCTGAACAGCTCCAGCTCGGTCATCAGCCGGGAGCAGCCGGCGGTGTCCCGGGGGCTGGGGATATAGTGGTCCAGCTCCGGGTCAATGGGGGCATTGCGGTCGATCTCCGCCAGGGTCAGGCTCAGGCGGCAGGACTCCGCACCGGCTTCCAGCTTCTTTCGTACACCGGGCTTGATAGCGGGGTCCTCCAGGCTGGCGTAGACCTCGTCCACCGTGTGGAACCGGCTGATCAGCGCCAGGGCGGTCTTTTCACCGATGCCGGCCACACCGGGGATATTGTCCGAGCTGTCGCCCATCAATGCCTTGACCTGGATCAGTTCCCGGGGGGTGACACCGTACTTTTCCCGGATCTCCTCCACGCCATAGAAGGTGCTCTCCGGGCGGCCCATTTTGGTGGTGGCCAGCCGCACGGTGGTGGCATCGCTCACCAGCTGCAGGCTGTCCCGGTCACCGGTGGCGATGATGCACTCGTTGCCGGTGTCTTCGCACAGGCGGGCCAGGGTGCCCAGAATATCGTCGGCCTCGTACCCCTCACAGGTCACCACCGGGTAGCCCAGCTTGTTCAGCAGCTCCTTGAGGTAGGGCAGCTGCATGGCCAGTTCGTCCGGCATACCGTGGCGGCCGGCCTTGTACCCGGTGTAGAGCTTGTGCCGGAAGGTGGGGCTTTTGAGGTCAAAGGCAAAGGCGATCGCATCGGGAGTGGTCTCCTCGCAGATCCGAAGCAGGATGGTGAGGAACCCGTAGATGCCGTTGGTGTAGATTCCATCCTTGGTGGTAAGCGGACGCACACCGTAGTAGGCCCGGTTGAGAATACTGTTGGAATCGATGGCAAGCAGCTTCATACTTGTAAAATCCTTTCGCGTAATGGTATAATAACCTGTACCCCTGCCGGTTTGGGCAGGGGTGGACAGATAAAAACAGAGCAGGGAAGCACTGCCTCTGGAGTGGCTATTCCGGGATACCCGGGCGGCGCATTGCAGGAGAAGCAGGCGATCCTGATGAGGTTATTATAGCATAAACAGCGGCAGATTTGCACCTTTTGCCGCAGGAGAAAGAAAAAACAGGACGGGCCTTGCCTGTCCTGCCGGAGAGGAGAAACGGAAACTTGAAGATCGGGAACATCACATTGCCCCGGGCGGCTGCACTGGCCCCCATGGCCGGGGTGGGCGACCGGGCATTCCGGGAGATCTGCCGCCGGTACGGATCGGTCTGCTCCGTCGGAGAGATGACCAGTGCCAAGGGGCTGATTTACAGCGACCGCAAGAGCGAGGAACTGCTCTGCCTGGGCGAAGCCGAGCGCCCCGGCGCCGTCCAGCTCTTCGGGGACGACCCGGAGCTGGTGGCGGCAGCCGCAAAAAAGGCGCTGGCCTGGAACCCGGACTGGATCGACATCAATATGGGCTGCCCTGCCCCCAAGATCGCCGGAAGCGGCAGCGGTAGCGCCCTGATGAAGCGCCCGGAGCTGGCAGGGGAGATCGTCCGGGCGGTGGTGGCCGCCGTGGACTGCCCGGTGACGGTGAAGTTCCGCAAGGGCTGGGATAAGGACCATGTGAACGCCGTGGAGTTTGCGCAGATCTGCGAGCAGGCCGGTGCTGCCGCCCTGACAGTGCATGGACGCACCCGGGAACAGATGTACCAGCCCACTGCGGACTGGGACATCATCCGCCAGGTGAAGGAGGCAGTGTCGGTGCCAGTGGTGGGCAACGGCGATGTCACCGATGCCCTGAGCGCTGCCGCCCTCTACGAGCAGTCCGGCTGTGATCTGGTGATGGTGGGCCGTGCTGCGCTGGGGCGCCCCTGGGTGTTCGGGCAGATCGAAGCCTACCTGGAGAACGGCACCCTGCTGCCCGACCCGCCCCTGCAGGGGCGCATGGCCGTGATGCTGGACCACGCTGAACTGGCCTGCCGCTACAAGGGGGAATACACCGCTATGCGGGAGATGCGCCGGCACTGCTTTGCCTATATGAAAGGGGTGCGGGGTGCCTCGGATTTCCGGCGGCGCAGCAGCATGGTCAGCACCCTGGACGAGCTTCGGTCTCTGGCAGATGAGCTGATAAACACTGTCGAAAATTCATAGTTTTTTAACAGTTTGCATAACTGGATTCTATAATTATCGGCGACAATAAAGATGCGGAGAAGGAATCTCTCGCAGATAACAGGAGGTAACAGTATGAAAAAGTTCGCGATTATAGCAATGGCTCTTATGGTGGCTCTGGCTGTAACAGCATGCTCCAACAATACTCAGAATAATTCTTCGTCCGCTCCGGAACAGTCCAGCAGCCAGGTCGAGCAGTCCAGCTCGGAGGAGAGCAGCTCGGAAGAGGAATCCAGCTCGGAGGCCGAGGCTTCCGGCGATCTGGATGAGAATATCTCCCAGCCTCCCACGGGTGCGGAAGATGAGCCGGAGGAAGAGGTTTCTTCCGATAAGGTGACCCCCGAAGAATAACGGAAGCGTACATCAGCCATTGGCTTAAAAAAGAGGAACCCGGAAGTTTTCTTCCGGGTTCCTTTTTTATGGGTCAGGCCAGCCCCAGCGAGGCCAGCGGGTCCACCCATTTTTCGCCCTTTTTTACGGCGAAGTGCAGGTGGTCCTCCAGGGCAAGCTCGCAGGGGATCTTGCCCACTGCGCCGATCTGCTCCCGGTCGGCCACTTCGTCCCCTTCATGGACGGTGACATCGGCAATGCCGCAGTAGACGGTGGTGAGGCCGTTGGGGTGGTCGATGGATACCACCGTTCCCCACAGGCCGTCCTCCTTGACCGAGGCTACTGTGCCCCGCCCGGCGGCATAGATCGGGGTGCCCTTGGCAGCGCCCAGATCCAGTCCGTCATGGGTGCGCCATTCGCCCAGGGTGGCGTCCTTTACCAGTTTGCCGCCGGAATAGGGGCAGATCTTTTTACCGGCTACGGGCAGCGAGAACTGCAGTGCCGGCTCGTTCTGCGGCACCGATGAGGCGGATCCGCTGCTGGGCTGTGCGGCAGGCTGCTGCGAGGACGAGGCACCGGAGGAGGAATCCGCCCCGCCGGAGGAGATGTTCACCCCGTTCTGCTGGGCGTCCACCTCTCCGGGCTCGGTAAAATCCTCGGGCTGGGGCCGAGATTCCAGGATCTGCTGGTTCTGTTCGTCGATGTTATCTATGGTGCGGTTCACCGCCAGCCAGGCCGCTGTTCCAGTGCCTGCCACGCAGAGGGCCAGGGCGATGTAAAAGCCTTTGCCCTCCAGGAATTTCTGTACAGGGGATTTGTTATCATGCATCATATTCTGCACCTCCGGTTCTAGTTTGGACAGGCCGGCAGGAGTTATTCCCCCGACCCGGTTTTCTTTTTTATTGATGTTCCGGGGAAGAGCTGCCGTAGCCCGATGAGCAGCAGAAACACAGCAAATCCCCGGCGGAGCAGGCTCTCGTCGGCCAGCATGGCCAGCCCGGTGCCCAGCGCTGCCCCCAGCAGCCCGGTGGGAAGGAACTGCCGCACGGCGGTTTTGTCCACCCGGCCCTGCCGCCAGTGCAGCCAGAGCGAGGCGGCACCGATGGGCAGGAAGAACAGCAGGTTCATGCCCTGGGCCTCCCGTTGGGGCACCCCGGCCATCAGGGTGAGGTAGAGGATCAGGATGCTGCCGCCGCCCATCCCCATGGAGGCCAGCACGGCCGAGCCAAATCCGGCCAGGATCGCGATCCAGTCTATGACAGCCACATCCTTCCTGCGGCAAAGAGGATCAGCACCCCAAAGAGACGGCTCAGGGCGGTGGAGGAGAGTTTGCCCAGGAGCCGGCTGCCCACCCAGCACCCTGGCAGCCCGCCAAGGAGGTAGGGCAGGGCTTCGGACAGATCCACCGAGCCGGAGAACAGGTAGCTCCCGGCGCTGAGTGCGGTGAGGGGCAGGATCACTGCAATGGAGGTGGCATGGGCCTTGGCAGGTTCCAGACCGCTGTGTTCCAACAGCGGCACCGCCACCATGCCGCCCCCGGAGCCGAACAGCCCGTTGAGTAGGCCGGTG
The DNA here is from genome assembly GCA_934845495.1 of uncultured bacterium. Taxonomy (GTDB): domain Bacteria; phylum Bacillota; class Clostridia; order Oscillospirales; family Ruminococcaceae; genus Avimicrobium. The sequence continues at coordinate 7,082 of CAKWRB010000011.1, read as the reverse complement.
ATGCCGCCGCCCAGCCGCCCCAGTGCCTTCGGAGAGAGTTTCATCGGGGATCGCCGCCTTTCTGCGCTGAAATTTTTCCCTCAGCCGTAGTTTCACCGGCAGAGCTGATTCTATGCAACACTTTTGCCGGAGGAAGAAATTCCCGGAATTTTATCGTATAAAAAAACTACCTGTCCTCCCTCAGAGGGGTGACAGGCAGTTTTGAATCCGTATAACAGTTCAGCGTCCGGTGGGGGGCAGCAGGCCCAGCAGATCCCGCACCGCATGGGAGGCCATCAGGAAGCCGGCGGCCGGAGGTACAAAGGCCATGCTGGCCGGTGGGTGGCGTCCGTTGTCCGCGGCGGGAACACCGGCGGGCTCCACCGGCACCTCCAGCGAGTAGACCACGGTGAGGTCGGTGATGCCCCGGCGGCGCAGCTCCTTGCGCATGATGCGGGAGAGGGGGCAACCGGTGCCGGCGGTGTCCGGGAGGTTCCCCACCCGGAGCAGGGAGGGGTCCAGCCGGTTGCCGGTGCCCAGGCAGGTGATGAGCTTCACGCCCTGTTCCCGGCAGAGGACGGTGAGCGCCAGCTTGGCGGTGACATTGTCGATGCAGTCCAGGATATAGTCTGGCTGCCAGTCCAGCACTTCGGGCAGGTTTTCGGGGGCGAGCCGGCCGTCCCGGAGGGTGAGGTCCAGCTCCGGGTTGATGTCCCGGAGCCGCCGGGCGGCAGCTTCGGTCTTATCCTGGCCCACGGTGGAGGATACGGCGATGAGTTGGCGATTCAGATTGGTGATGTCCACCTTGTCGTAGTCGGCCAGCAGCATGGCGCCCACACCGCTGCGACAGATGGCCTCAGCTGCGGCACCGCCCACGCCGCCCAGCCCCAGGACGGCTACCCGGCTGTGCCGGAGGGTCTCCACAGCCTCTTCCCCCAGCAGCAGCCGGGTGCGTGCAAGCCAGTTTTCCATGTTGATGCTCCTTTCCCGGCGGGTGTGCCGGCTTCAAAAAAACAAAAAAACGGCCCCGGGCCAAACTGTCCGGGACCGTGTGCAGGTAATAGAAACCCGCTGTGCCGTAATGCTGCTGATTGTAACCCATCGCAAAGACAGGTGGGTGCCTGCCCGCCGGTTTCATTCTCCCTTCTTCCGCCCAAAGGGCGGGAGGTCTGAAATCTGCCGATGGAGCATAACTCCCTAATTAAACATGTTGGATTAAATAAAACAGCTTATAGGCGAACACAGCAGGAATCGGTCGGGCCTTATTCCTCGACGAAGTCGAACTCCTCTTCCAGCCGCTCCATGAACATGTGGGCGATGGTGTTGAAGAGATCCTCATCCGCGATGGGCTCCAGGTAGCCTTCGCCGTCGTGATCCATCAGCTCCAGGACCAGCAGCTCGCCGCTGTCCTCCAGCAGATCCTCGGCCTCGTCAAATACCGGAACCAGAGCCATGTACTGATGGTCCTCGTAGTCCATGGTATCGGCTACTTCAAACTGATGCTCTACGCCGTCATCATCCACCAGGGTGAGGATATCGGCGCCGTAATCCATAGTATTGTCCATTTCTATACTCCTGAAACACTCATTCAAGTTGGTGATCCGGAACGGGTTTCCGATTCACTGACTATAATTATAATTCCCTTGGGCGAAGAAGTCAACCACAAAGTGATTGCCGTTAAAATAAACATAATAAAAATTTTTAGTGGAAAACTATTGACAAAATCGTGGAGAGGTGCTATATTATAGACAAGGAAAGCAACCAGAGCTTCCGAGTAAGAGTCAGAAGAACATCACAGAGAAAGAGGCGGTGCCAATGTACGAAGAGCCGAAGCATTCAGGCGCCTGCACCGCAGATTCTGATCGATAACTGCACAAGGCAATCCGGGGAGCAGAACGGATGAATCAAACGGATCTCCCCATAATCCATAGGTGATAACCATAGCTTGCCAGATGGGCGGTTCGACAGAATACAGGCTGACCCGATAAGAGAGAGTCGGGGTGTCCTGGCAGAGCAGGCCGAACACGACAACTTGAAAACGGTGTGAGAGCGCCAGGGTTTTCAGGTCTATGGACAAGTGAATAGAGAAAAGACAAAGTCAATGACTGAAACTGATACAAGGTGAGTCCGATGAATGCGTAAGTTTCAATTACCATAGGGATCCGTAAGCGAGAACCCGATCGTAGAACGGAAAACCACGAATGAACCAGGAAGCAGTCCGGTCGGGCTGGAGTGATGAGCCAGCCAGACAAGAGACAGGTATCATAAATGAATGTAGACTTTGTGATATAAAGAGCCACCCCAGACGATGAGGTGGCTTTTTGTTGTCCCGTTTTTTTCAGGGAAGGAAATTTATTTACAAAAAGTTCAGGGGAAGGCTTTTACAAAACCGCCGGTTTGCGGTACAATATTCTGGTAGAAAAAATCCAGAATGGCCCGGTGTCTCTCGTTTGGAAAGCGGCACACCGCGGCGGATGGAGAGGAGAGTTTTAGCGCATGCCAAAACAGCTTGCTTTGCTGCTTGCAGCGGTGCTGGCCATGGGCCTGGTAACAGGCTGCAGCCCGTCCGGGGAGGAATCTTCCCAGAACCAGAGCAGCACATCATCTCAAAGCCAGACAGCCGAAACCACCGGCAGCAGTTCGGATTATCTTTTTGAGGAGGGTTCCACAATGCTTCAGTTTACAAAACCGGCAGACAGCGCAGAGATCGCCGTTGTCACCACTTCCATGGGCGAAGTGCAGATCATGTTCTTCCCCGAACAGGCCCCCAAGGCAGTTGAAAACTTCACCACCCTGGCCAAGAAGGGCTACTACAATGGCCTGCGTTTCCACCGTGTCATCGATGGCTTTATGATCCAGGGCGGCGACCCCAACGGCAACGGCACCGGCGGCCAGAGCATCTGGGGCGAGGCCTTTGAGGACGAGTTCTCCAAGGAGCTGCACAACTACCGCGGTGCCCTGTCCATGGCCAACAGCGGCAAGAACACCAACGGCAGCCAGTTCTTCATCGTACAGGCCAACACCACCGATCCGTCGCTCATCAGCCAGATGAAGGGCCTGCCCGATGTATTCGGCGACGAAGTGGCTGCCAAGTACGAAGAAGTGGGCGGTACCCCCTGGCTGGACTACCATCACACCGTCTTTGGTCAGGTGATCAAGGGCATGGATGTGGTGGATGCCATTGCCGGTGTTGCCACCGACGGCAGAGATATGCCCCTGGATGATGTCATCATCGAAAACATCGAGTTCAAGACCTTCGGCGAGCCCAGTCGCGGCTAAGGAACCAAAATTAAAAGGGAGAGGCGATCGCCTCTCCCTTTTTTGCTGTACAGATCAGAGCAGGATGGACTGCAGCAGGGCCAGCACCAGCATATGCCCCGGATAAAAGGCATAGCAGAACAGCTTGAAGCCCCGGCTGTGCAGCCCCTGGCGTCCCCGGTAGAGCCAGATGGGGATCAGGGCCAGCAGAGCAAATCCCTGCTGCACCAGTTCAAACTGGAAGCCGAACAGCTCGATGGGGTAGAACAGTCCACCCAGCAGCTTTACATGGATCCACCACAGGCAGACCAGCAGCCCGGCCTTGCGCCACAGCCCCTCCCCCCGGAAGAGGTAGAAGGCAAACACTGTGAGTACACCGGCGGCAAAGTAGTCGGTCATGGCCAGGGTGGCCAGCAGGGCAGCGGCCCCGCCGATGCCCAGGGCAGCCGGCAGCTCCAGCCAGACCGGCAGTTTTTCCCGGACCAGATCGGCCAGGCGCATGGCACACAGGGCAATCAGCAGAGTCCACAGTACATTCTGGTGATAGGGATAGATCGCCTGGGAGCTGTACATCAGATTAAAGGGGATCTCGGATACCACAGCCCAGAAGAGCAGTCGGCTGGCATAACGGCGGAAACTGCTGGTATGGGCATACCCCTCCGCCAGCAGGAAGGCGAAGATGGGGTAGGCCAGCCGTCCGGCGCAGGTCATCCAGTCCTGTCCCGGAACGATGGTGGCCCAGAGGTGGTCCAGCAGCATCAGCCCCATGGCCAGGATATGCAGTGACGAGGCGCTGAGGTCGGGCAGCCGCAGCGTGGCGGCGGATTTTGTTTGCATGGCAGATCCTCCTTACAGAAGATGGTTTTTTCAGCCTCTATCCTACCACATCCGGCAGGGGAACAGCAAGGGGGCAAGTAAAAAAGCGGAGGATCGCTCCTCCGCTTTTTTCTTTTTTTGGGGGGCAGTGTTTACTTGGTGCCGAAGATGCGGTCGCCGGCATCGCCCAGGCCGGGAAGAATATACTTTTCCTCATCCAGGCACTCGTCCAGCGAAGAGCAGTAGATCTTCACATCGGGGTGGGCCTCCTGGAGGGCCTGCAGACCCTCGGGAGCGGCGATGATGCACATGAACTTGATGTTCTTGACGCCGCGGGCCTTGATCTGGGTGATGGCATCGATGGCCGAACCGCCGGTGGCCAGCATGGGATCCAGAACGATCACTTCACGGTTGGCGATATCGTTGGGGAGCTTGCAGTAGTATTCCACAGGCTGTGCGGTTTCGGGGTCACGGTACAGGCCAATGTGTCCCACCTTAGCAGCAGGAACCAGCTGCATTACGCCGTCCACCATGCCCAGACCAGCACGCAGGATCGGTACAAAGGCCAGCTTGCGGCCGGAGATCACCTGGGTCTTGGTGACAGCCATGGGGGTTTCGATCTCCACTTCCTTGAGGGGGAGATCCCGGGTGGCTTCGTAGCAGAGCAGCATGGTGATCTCAGCGATCAGCTCCCGGAACTCCTTGGAGCCGGTGTTCTTGTCCCGAAGCAGGGTCAGTTTGTGCTGGATCAGCGGATGATCCGCGATGAAGGGGGTAATTGCCATATAAAAAACTCCTCTCGATATAGGTTTATCAGCAAAAGACGAAAATCGCCTTTCTCAAACAGAGCTTACTGTTCCAGTGCGGTGAGTTTGTCCACGCGGCGCTGGTGACGGCCTCCCTCAAAGGAGGCAGCCAGGAATTCGTCCACCATCTGGCAGGCCAGACCGGCCCCTACCACACGACCGCCCATGCACAGTACATTGGCATCGTTGTGCAGCCGGGTGGCGCGGGCGCTGAAGCAGTCGGAGCAGCAGGCTGCCCGGATGCCCTTGTGCTTGTTGGCGGCGATGGAGATGCCAATGCCGGTGCCGCAGAACAGCAGTGCATAGGTGCAGTCACCGCTGGTCACAGCCTTGCAGGGGGCATCGGCCATGTCGGGGTAGTCGCAGGATTCGGTGTTGTGGCAGCCAAAGTCCACATACTCGATCCCCTTTGCGTCCAGGTGTTTTTTTACTTCTTCCTTGAGCAGGTAACCGCCGTGGTCACAGCCAAGAGCCAATTTCATACGAGTCACTCGCCTTTCTGCTGCCGGAGCTTGAGCTCCCGTTCAGCCTGGGGCAGCCGCAGGTATACCGGCGCCAGTTCCCCGGCGGAGACGGTTTTTCCCTCAGCCAGCAGCGATGCCGCCAGCTCAGCCATGGCCCCTGCCCGCTGATGCAGCAGGTGGTCCGGTGCCATGGAGAGGTTCTCCAGCTGTCCTTCAAATTTATTATAACAGAGCTGCGCTCCGTCGCCTACCAGAATTTTTGCCTCTGCTCCATAGCCTGCCAGCTGTTCCAGCAGCTGATCGGCGGCAATGGCACAGTCCTCCATCAGCCGGTGCATCGTCCCGTTTTCCCAGCGGAACAGCGCCGTGTAGACCTGCCCCACCCGGGCATCCATCACTGGGCAGATCAGCCCCGGCCAGCCCTGGAGATTCCAGGCCAGCCCCTCCAGGGTGGAGAGGGGGATACAGGGCTTATCCAGGGCAAAGCCCATGCCCTTGACCATGGCCATGCCGATGCGCAACCCGGTAAAGGAGCCGGGCCCGGCAGTGACCGCCAGGGCATCCATCTCCTCCAGCGTCCGGGAACAGCCGGCCAGCAGACTTTCCGCCATGGGCAGGCTGGTCACTGAATGGGTGCGCCCGGTGTTCTGCCAGCAGTCAGCCAGCAGGTGACCATCCTCCCACACCGCAGCCGAAGCCGCCTTGGAGGAAGTGTCCAGTACAAAGATCTTCACTTTTTGGCACCTCCTTCAATGGTGATGGAACGGCGCTCGTCCCCGAGGCGTTCAAAGGTGATGTAAATGGTACCCTCCGGCAGGGCGCCGTCGATGTTTTCGCTCCACTCCAGCGCCAGTACGCCCCCCAGGTCGAGGTAGTCGAAAAAGCCGGTGGAGTAGAGGGCATCAAAGCTCTCCACCCGGTACATATCAAAGTGCCAGAGCGGCAGCCGTCCGCCCCGGTACTCGTTGACCAGGGCGAAGGTGGGGCTGGATACCTCGGCCGGGTCGATGCCCAGGCCGGCGGCAAGCCCCCTGGTAAAGCAGGTCTTGCCCATGCCCAGGCCGCCCCGGAAGGCCAGCACCTCGCCGCCCCGGAGGGTCTTCGCAAACTCCGCGGCGAAGCGCTCGGTCTCCGCCGGGGAGGAACTGATGAATGTCTGCAAACTTGTTACGCTCCTTTTGGTTTTGGGGGAAAATCAGAACAGGCCCAGGATCTGGCCGTCCTCATCTACATCGATCTGGTTGGCGGCAGGCACCTTGGGCAGGCCGGGCATGGTCATGATGTCGCCGGTCTGTACCACAATGAAGCCTGCACCGGCCGAGAGCCGCACTTCGCCCACATGGATGGTAAAGCCCTCGGGACGGCCCAGCAGCTTCTGGTTGTCCGACAGGGAGTACTGGGTCTTGGCCATGCAGATGGGAAGATTGCCCATGCCCAGAGCGGTGATGTCCTTGATGGCCTTTTTGGCAGCAGCGGTGTATTCCACACCCACAGCGCCGTAGATCTCGCGGCAGATGGTCTCGATCTTCTCCTCCACCGGACGGTCCAGCTCATAGACGGGGTGGAAGTCGGACGGGCTTTCGCAGGCGGCAACCACCTTTTCAGCCAGGTCCACGGCACCCTCGCCGCCCTTGGCAAAGTGTTCGCACAGCGAGAAGGCCACGCCGTTCTTTTCCATTGCTTCGGAGAGGACGGCGATCTCGGCATCGGTGTCGGTGCCGAACCGGTTGATGGCAACCACCACCGGCACGCCGAACTT
>CAKWRB010000010.1 GCA_934845495.1 uncultured bacterium | reverse complement strand
ATGAAGATGGGGTCAAGGACGATGTTGAGCAGGCAGCCGCTCATGGTACCGATGCTGGCATGCATGGCCGCGCCCTCAGCCCGCACCATATAGGCCATGACCACATTGAGAATGGCCGGCACCGCACCGCAGGTGACAGTCCAGAACATATAGGCACCAGTGGCGGACCGGGTGGCGGCATCCGCGCCCAGCAGGCCGAGCAGCGGCTCCTTGAACAGGGTACAGAGCAGCGAAAAGATCACGCCGCAGAAGATGGAGCACCAGAACCCGAAGGTGGAGCTTTTGGCCACCGTATCGTAATCCCGGCGACCCAGCGCCCGGCTCATCATGCTGGAGCTGCCCACACCAAAGAGGTTGTTGACGGCATTGAAGGCCAGCATGACCGGAGCGGCCAGGGTGACGGCGGCGTTCTGGATGGGGTCGCCCAGCATACCCACAAAGTAGGTATCCGCCAGGTTGTAAAGCACCATCACCAGCGAGCTGAGGATGGTGGGAATGGCCAGCGTCGCCACCGCCTTGGGGATCGGGGTGGACTCAAAGAGTTCGGTTCTGTCCTGCTGCAAGGAATATCATCTCCTGTAAAATGACGGCGCACCGGCCCGGATCCGGCAATGCGGACAGGGTGGTGCGCAAATTGATAATTAGATTTCCTTATTATTTTAGCACAGTTTCGCCGTTTTGTTAAGGAAAAGAAGTAAATAGATTGTAAATATCTCTGCCCATTTTCCAGGATATTATGAACAGAGCTGCACCGGGTTATTCCTGCTTTCCGGTCGGGGCTGCCTGATGCCGGTAGACCCGGGTGGGCTGGGGCTCCCCCTCCTGCCGGACGGTGCAGCAGAACTCCCAGCCGTACCGCTCGTAGAAGCCGGTGTGGTCGGTGAGCAGGTAGAGGGTCGTTATCCCCTCGGCAGCCAACTCGGCACAGGCCAGGCCGAGCAGCTGCCCGGCAAGCCCCCGGCCCCGGCAGTCCGGCTCGGTGTAGACGGCACAGACATTGGGGCCAGGTCGGTGCGGGGGTGGAAGTCGTTTTCGATCACGCCCAGGCCAGCCACGATGCGCTCCCCTGCCAGCGCCAGGCACCACCGGGCCGCCTCCGGAATACGCTCCAGGCAATGGGACAGGCGGCAGAGCTGTGTATGTTCCATCACGCCTGCCCTCCTTCACTGTTCTGCCGGCGCATGCCCCGAACGATGATCTCCACCGCTGTGCGCTGCTCCTCGGTGAGGCCGGAGAGATCCAGCCCCGGCGCCGGCGGAGTACGCCCCAGCAGATAATCGGTCGTCACGCCGAAGCAGTCGGCCAGTTCCCCCAGGTTCTGCAGGCTGGGGCTGCGCTCCCCCGTTTCGTAGGAGGAGATGAGCGATGGCGAGCAGTCCAGCCGCTTTGCCAGCCCCTTCTGGGAATACCCCCGGCTCTCCCGCAGGGCCCGGAGCCGTCCTTTCAGTTCGTCCATACTTGTTTCTCCTTTTGCACCGACAGCTGTTCCAGACTCCGCCGGTGTGCTACAATAAGATCAGCTTTCATTGTAGCACAGCCGCACAGCCGGCGCAATCCGCCGGAAGATCCACTGCTGAAAGGAGCATGTATCATGATCGTCACCATTGCCATCGATTCCTGGAAGGGGTGCCTGGACTCACTGGAGGCCGCCCGTGCCATCGAAGCCGGTCTCCGACGGGTCTGCCCGGAGCTGGAAGCCAGGCTCTCCCCGCTGGCTGACGGCGGCGAGGGCACCACCGCTGCCCTCTGCACCCCAGAGGAGCGCATCACCTGCACCGTCACCGGCCCGCTGGGGGATCCTGTACAGGCAGAGTATGGCATCCGACGGGCAACCGGCACTGCAGTTCTGGAGATGGCCTCTGCCGCCGGTCTACCCCTGGTCCCCCCTGACCGCCGGGACCCTCTGCATACCACCACCCGCGGTGTGGGAGAACTCATTGCCGATGCACTGGAACGGGGCTGCCGGAACTTCCTGGTCGGCATCGGCGGCTCGGCCACCAACGATGGCGGTGCAGGCATGCTTGCCGCCCTGGGCTTCGGGCTGCTGGACACGGACGGACAGCCCATTCCCGATGGTGCTGCCGGGCTGGAACAGCTCTGCCGCATCGACACCGCCGGGGTGCGCCCGGAGCTGCGGAACTGCCGGTTCCGCATCGCCTGCGATGTGGAAAACCCCCTCTGCGGCCCCACTGGCGCCAGTGCCGTCTACGGCCCCCAGAAAGGCGCCGGCCCAAAGGTGATCCCCCGGCTGGATGCCGCCCTCCGGCGGTTTGCCGAACAGGCCGCTGCCGCCTTCCCCGGCTGTGACCCGGATCTTCCCGGCTGCGGCGCTGCCGGTGGGCTGGGCTTTGGCTTTGCCGCCTTTCTGGGGGCAGAACTGCGCCCCGGTGCTTCCATCGTCCTGGAGGAGACCGGCCTGGCAGGACTTCTCCCGGGCAGCGACCTCTGCTTCACCGGTGAGGGACAGTTCGATTGCCAGACCTCCATGGGCAAGGCTCCGGCTGCTGTGGCCCGACTGGCCCGGACCCACGGCGTGCCGGTCCTTGCGCTGGCAGGCACCGTCCAGCCCGATGCACCCCTGGGGGAGATGAATGCCGTCTTCCCGGTACTGCGCACCCCGATGACCCTGACTGAGGCCATGGACCCGGATACCGCCCGGAGGAACATTGCTGCCGCTGCCGAGCAGATCCTGCGGCTCTGGCAAGCCGCCCGAAGATGAGAAAACCCCCGGCCGTTCAAAGCGAACAGCCGGGGGTTTTTGATTCGGTTCAGACCGCAGCCGTTAGAATACGAACGCGGTGAGAATGAAGTAGTAGCCGAAGCAGAGGGCAGTGGCCACAATAACCAGCGGCACCGACTTGGCAATCAGAGAGCCCAGCGGGATCTTGAAGTCCTCGGCGCAGAGGGTCAGGCAGATATGGGTGGGGTTTACCTGCATTACGATGTAGCTTGCACTCATAACCAGCAGGAACATGGGGTAGAACTCGGCGCCAGGGAAGGCGGTCAGCAGCATGGGGATCGCCAGAACATAGATGGTAAGGCTTCCACCGACCAGGGTACCGATGGCGAAGATGAGGGTCCACACCAGGAAGCTGGGGATGGGCAGCTTGGACAGATAAACGGGCAGCAGGTCTACAACGCCAGTGGAGCGCAGCAGGTTGCCGAAGATCATAACCGCAATGGTGTTGAGCATCAGCTTGGACTCAAACGCTGTGCGGAAGAAGGGCTTGATCTCCTCGATGGTGAACTTCTGCACGAAGAACTCCAGCACGATGCACACCAGTACAGCGCCCCAAACCGGGGTGTTGAGCATCAGCACCATGGCAATGGACAGGAAGATGGGCCAGATGCTCTTGATCAGGTGCTTGAAGTAAAAGCTCTTGGGCTGGTCGTAAACCAGGCCGGTCTCCTTGGGGATACGGCGCAGGTAGATTACATAGCCGGAGATGAACAGGCACACTACAACCGGCAGCATACCCAGTACAAAGGAACCGGGGGTAACCAGGCCATTGGTTAGACTGATGGCGATGAGGATACCGCTGTAAGTGGGCATGAAGGCTTCCGAAATGTGACGGAAGTAGGTGGTGGCTGCTGCGGTTTCGGGCGCGGTGAGCGAATCGTCCACAGCGCTGCGCACGATGGGGCCGCAGATCAGCACAGTGCTGGCTGCAGGCAGGCAGCCCAGCATGAAGGGTACCACCGACGCATTGATGCGGCGGTTGTTGAACAGGCCGTTCATGGCCTCCTCACAGCCGGCGAGCTGCCTGCGGGACTCCATCATACGCTGCAGATAGGTGATGCAGTACAGCACCAGAATGGCGTTGATGGTGTTGGACCCGATCAGGCCGGTTTTGAGGGCGGGGAGAACCTGGCCGACGGGCAGAGCATACAGCACCACGACCACGATGCTGGCGATGGACATAACCAGGTTCAGCGGCTTCTTCATGGACAGAAGGCCGATGATGATGGCAAAGACGCCTGCCAGCTTGATGAGTGAGAGAACTTCGGGATTCAAAGAATCTTCCTCCTTAATACACCTTGCCCCGCCTCCGTTGGGTTCCGCAGCGGTGGAGGCCGGGCACATACCAGATTTGATCATTGCGGTGCTGCGGAACCGTTTGTCCTCTGAAGGGACTATCGCACAATTCAAGATTATAGCACCGGAAATCGCTTTTTGGAACCCCTTTTCCGAAAAAAGTCGAGAAAATTACTATGATTTATTCTTCGAGATGAAATTTCCCGCCTTTCCCCTTTCAAAACGAATGGAGGCTGTGGGATTTCCCCGGAAATACAGGCTTCCCCGGTATGCAAAAACAGCCCCCGGCACCGGGCCGGAGGCTGTTGGGAACAAGGGAGTTATTACTTGCCGCGGGCGATGCGCACAAGCTGGATGCACAGGGTGGGCAGCAGAGCCAGACCCGCGATCATGCCCAGCTGGGGCAGGGTGAGGGCAGCCACCTGGAACAGGCCATGCAGGGCGGGGATCAGCAGTACGGCAGCCAGCAGCAGCACACCGACACCGAAGGCAGCCAGCGAAGCCGGGTTGCCCGAAAGGCCCATGCGCAGGATGCTGCGGTCCTCGCGGCAGTTGAAGCCGTGGAACAGACGGGCCAGGGTGAGGGTGGCAAAGGCCATGGTCATGGCTTCGGCGGTGCCGGTCCGGTAGCCCTGATAGAAGGCGATCATAACCGGAATGGCGATGAGCAGACCCTGCAGGCCGATGCGCTTGGCCAGATCCCGGCTGAGCAGCGGCTCCTGGGGATCCCGGGGCTTGCGGTTGAGCAGGTCACTGCCAGCCGGCTCCATGCCGATGGCAATGGCGGGCAGCGAGTCGGTGAGCAGATTGATGAAGAGCAGATGCACCGCTGCAAAGGGAGCCGGCAGAGCCATCATCGAGGCGAACAGAACACAGAGGATACCGGCCATATTGCCCGAGAGCAGGAAGCCGATGACATTCTTGATGTTTTCGTAGACACCGCGGCCGTTGGTAACGGCGCCGACGATGGTGGCAAAGTTGTCGTCTGCCAGGATCATGGCGGCGGCATCCTTGCTCACTTCGGTGCCGGTGATGCCCATGGCCACGCCGATGTCGGCCTGCTTCAGGGCGGGGGCGTCGTTGACACCGTCACCGGTCATGGCGACGATCTGGCCCCGGCGCTGCCAGGCGGTGACGATGCGGATCTTGTGCTCGGGCGATACACGGGCATACACCGAGATGTGGGCCAGCTTGCGGTCCAGCTCCTCGTCGGTCATCTGCTCCAGTTCGGGGCCTGATACAGCCAGGTCGCCCTCCTCAAAGATGCCGATGCGCTTGGCAATGGCGGTGGCGGTCACCTTGTGGTCACCGGTGATCATCACGGTGCGGATGCCGGCGCGCTTGGCATCGGCCACTGCAGCCACCGATTCGGGGCGGGGCGGGTCGATCATCGAGATCAGGCCGATAAAGACATAGCCCTGCTCGTCATCCAGCGAGAGCTCACGGACGCAGTCCAGCTCCCGGTAGCCAAAGGCCAGCACACGCAGGCCCTGCTCGGAGAGGTCGTTGTTCACCTGCATGATCTTCTCCCGGTCCTCCTCGGTGAGGGGGCGGACCCCATCGGAGGTCATGATCCGGTCCGAGCGCTCCAGCAGCACATCGATGGCGCCCTTGGTCATCAGGGTGGGGACTCCCTCGATCTCCTGCAGGGTGGTCATCAGTTTGCGGTCGGAGTCAAAGGCCAGCTCGGCCAGCCGCTGATGCTGGCTGCGGTAAGCGCCTTCCTCCACACCGAAGTTTTCGCCCAGCAGTACCAGAGCCACCTCGGTGGGGTCACCGATGGAGGTGCCGCTCTCTTCGTCGTGGGTGGCATCGCTGGCCAGCAGTGCTGTTTTGAGCAGCAGGCGCTGGGCATCGTTGGCCAGTTCCAGATCCTTGCCGTCGCAGAGCTTGCCATCGGCATAGATCTGTTCTACGGTCATGCGGTTCTGGGTGAGGGTACCGGTCTTATCCGAACAGATGACCGAGACAGCACCCAGGCTTTCCACCGCCTTGAGTTCCTTGATGATGGCATTCTGCTTGGCCATCTTCTGGGTTCCGATGGCCAGTACAATGGTGACGATTGAGCTGAGTGCCTCGGGGATAGCAGCCACGGCCAGAGCCACAGCAAACATCATCGAGTCGAGCAGTCCCATACCGCTGCGGAAGTAGGAGAGCAGGAACACCACGCCGCAGATGCCCAGAATGGCAATGGCGAGCTTTTCGCTGAACTTGTTGAGGTTTTCCTGCAGGGGGGTCTTGCGCTGGCGGGTGTTGTCCAGCAGCGAGGCGATATGCCCCAGCTCGGTCTGCATACCGGTGCCGGTCACCACTGCCACAGCGCGGCCATAGGTCACCAGCGAACCGGAGAACACCATGTTCTTGCGGTCGCCCAGAGCCACATTTTCCTCGGGGATCACATCGGCGGTCTTTTCCACCGCCTCGCTTTCACCGGTGAGGGAGCTTTCGTTGATCTTCACCGAATAGCTCTCCAAAATCCGGGCATCGGCGGTGATGAGGTCGCCGGCCTCCAGCAGCAGGATATCACCGGGCACCACTTCTGGGGAGGGCACCTGCACCTTGAGGCCGCCCCGGATCAGGGTGGCGGTGGGGGAGCTCATGGCCTTGAGCGATTCCAGCGACTTTTCCGCCTTGAGGTACTGTACAGTGCCCAGCACAGCATTGAGGATCAGCACCGCAAAGATGACCAGCGAGCTTTCGCCCTGGCCGGACAGGATGGAGATCACCGCAGCAGCGATGAGGATCCAGACGATGAGATCCTTGAACTGGTCGAGGAAGACCTGCAGCGCAGTCTTTTTCTTGCCCTCGGCGAGCTTGTTCTCGCCATAGCGCTCCAGACGGTTCTGGGCTTCCTCCGGCAAAAGGCCGGTGCGGAAGGTGGAATACCGGTCCAGAACCTCATTCTGGGACAAATTGTAATCCGGACGATTCATATCCATGGTTGTTTCTCTCCTTTTTTCAGCGAGGGGGTTCCGGGGAAAAGAAAAAGACCCCCCGAAATCCGCACAGACTGGCAGAATTTCGAAAAGTCTTGTTGCCTTCAAACATGCTATCCGGCGTGCGATGCCAGCCAGTCCTTGCGCCCGGCGTGATGTTGACACTGCAGCTTTTAACTACTCCCTTTTCGCATTGTTATCAGTTTACTCCATCCAAAGGGATTTAGTCAATACTAACTCCAACAACTTCATCAAAAGTTCACCGGTTCATTTTCTCGACATATTATCCAAGAGCCACCTCGTGTTTCTATGCAGGTTCCCCAGTCAGCCCGGCCAGCTCTACCGCCAGGCGGGTGCTGCCGTTGACCTCATCGCTGTAAAACCAGCAGCTGCCGTCCTCCGCTGCCCGGAAGCTGATATAATAGGTGCCGGTCTCCCGGGTTTGCCAGAGGGCATAATGGGTGCAGAGGACGCCGTTTTGGTCAGAGGGGCTCTGCTCGAGGGTATAGCCGGCCTCCCCGGCCCGCCGCAGCACCTCCTCCAGGTCCAGCCGGGCCCGGGTCAGGGGGCCGGACGGCACCACGAGATCCCGCTTCCCGTCCGGGGAGCGGAGCTGCCAGCCCTGGTCAACAGCCTGGAACTCCACCGGGACGGTACCGCCGGATTCAAACTGCCCCCACATCGGGTTGATGCTCTCCCGCAAGATGGCCGTCCCGTCAAAGGTGTAGACATCCAGCGTGAAGGGGAGCGGATCACCCTCGTGCAGCCACACCAGCTGATCCGGCCTCCCTGCCTGACAGTTTTCCCGGAACTGCTCCAGCCGGGCGGAGTTCCGGTAGAGCTCCTCCAGCTGCACCGTCCGGGGGATCTCCTCGCGGGGGGCAAGGCAGATCCAGCCGCCCAGGACTCCGTCCTCCAGCTGCAGGCCGAGATCCCGGTCGCTGTACACCAGTTCCCCGTACTCCTCCAGCAGGGCCTCGGTGGTTCCGCCATTGCCGCTGCCCCAGTCCAGCAGCCGCTGCTCAAAGGCCGCGTCCATCCAGTCGGGGGTAGTCGGGAACCGCCAGCCCACCGGGGCAGAGGACTGTTCCGCCACCTGGGAGGGCGATGTGGGCACGCTGCTGCTCTCCGGCTCCGAGGGGGTCGGGGTGCAGGCCGTCAGGGTCAGAGACAGCAGCAGCACTGCCGGCAAAATACCGTGTTTCATCGTTCTGCCTCCTCTCGAATCCTTGATTCCTTATAATAAGTGTACCACCAAGCCGCCGGATTTTCCACAACAGGCGGTGAAAAAGGTGGAAATCCGCCCGCTATCCCCGCCGCAAAACCGGGGCAGCCGGCCGGGAGTTTTCCACACACCCCTGGGGAAACCGGGGAAAACAGAACACCCCGGCGCTGCCGCTGGGCAGAACCGGGGTGTGCTTCGGCCCAGGCGATGTCCTTATGCTCCACCTCCATGCGGCCGGTCTCGCCGTAATTCAGCTGCCGGAGTGGGGTGTAGGGGTCCCAGACCTGGAAGCTGGAAAGCCGCAGATCGGCGTAGACGCTCTTGTACTCGTCCTCCGGGGCGATCTCCCCGTCGTAGGGGGTGTAGCCGCTACAGGCCAGGGTGCCGATGGATGTCTCCCCGTCCCGGAACAGCAGTTCCGCTGCCCCGGCATAGGAGATCTCCCACTGTTCCGGCACCGCCATGCGCAGTTCAAACTCGGGCACCGCCAGGCCGCTTTCCGGCTGGGCCGTGGGCAGGACGGCGGACACCATCTTATAGCCCTCGGGCAGAGCGGACACGACCGGGCCACCGCCGGCAGCTTCCAGCAGATCGACGGTTTCGCCCTGGTCGGCGCCCTGGAGGGCCGCCTCCAGCCACAGCTCGTCGTACTGGTGTTCGGCAAGGTCAATGGAGTAGGTTTTGCCTGCCTCCCAGCGGTGGTCGCTGCTCTCCTCCTCAAACAGGTGGACGCTCATAAAGCGGTCGCCCATGGCGGCCCGGCCATAGACCTGGATCTCCCAGTCGGAAACCGGGGCGTAGCCCTCGGGAATGGTGAAGGACACCTTGCTGTCCTCATACCGAACGCTCCGGGTAAGGGCGTCCAGCGCCTCCGGCCCGGTGAGCTCCATGCCGCCGGTGAAGGTGCAGCTCACCAGTACGCCCAGGGACAGCACCAGCCCCACCAGCGCCGATCTGCGGGTGACCGGGGCAGCGATGATGAGCCGCACCCGCTCCCGGAGACCCCGGTGCCCCACCGACATGGTGGTGGCCAGCGAGCCCAGCTCTCCGGGCTGCTGCCGGGTGCGCACCAGCTCCACCAGCGTCTGCCCATAGGCGAGGTTTTCCCCTTCGCCCAGCGCCTGTACAGTGCGCTCGTCACAGGCCAGTTCGCAGTCCTCCCGGGAGGCCGCTGCCGCCAGCCAGACCAGCGGATCGAACCAGTAGAGGATCAGGCAGAGGATGCGGGCCGCCGCCCAGATGTGGTCCCGCTGCTGCCAGTGACAGAGCTCATGGGTGAGCACATGCCGCCGGCGCACCGGGTCGGCAGCCGCCTCGGGGGTGAGGTACACCGCCGGCTGCACCAGCCCGAACAGGCAGGGGGAGCCGATGCCCTCCGCCACCCACACCGGCAGCGGGCTTTCGGGGACTGGCAGCTCCTGCCGGGTGCGCCGGAGGGTACGGGCAAAGCGGCCGTTCACATAGCAAAACCACCCGGCGATGCCCAGGGCGCCTGCCGCCCAGATCAGGGCCAGCGGCGAAGGGCCGGGCCGGACGGCAGCGGTCTCCTCCGACGGGGCCGGGGCTGCCTCCGGCTGGTCCGGAGCCGGTTCCTCCGGGCGGATCACCTCCACCTGCTGGGCCAGAAAGCGCTCCGCCGACCGCGCCGCCGGAAGATTGAGCACACTGGTGGGCGCCGGCAGCGATACCGGCACCAGCAGCCGGAGCAGCACCACCAGCCACAGCCCATAGCAGAGCCGGCGGCTCAGCCGGCCCCGGCCAAAGTGCCGCAGAGCCAGTACCGCCAGGATCAGCACCGACGAGGTGAGCAGCAGTTCACCGATGTTCATCATGATCGTTCCCCTCCTTTGCCTTGCGAAGCAGTTCCTCCAGCTCGTCCAGTTCGTCCGGGGTCAGGGAATTGCTCCCCACCAGGGTGGATACCATCAGCCCCAGACTGCCGCCGTAGAGCCGGTCCAGAAAGCTCTCGGTCTCCTGCCGGCAGGCATCGGCCTGCTCCAGCACCGGCCAGAACTCCTTGGCCCTGCCGTTTTCCCGGTGGGCCACCGCGCCCTTTTTCTCCAGGCGGCCCAGCATGGTGATGATGGTGTGCTTGCCCCATCCGGTCTCGCCGGCCAGCCGCTCGGTGAGCTGGGTGATGGTGGCCGGGGAATCCTCCCAGAGCCGGTTCATCAGCTTCCATTCACCGTCCGAAAGCAGAATGTGTGCCATCGTCCTCGTCCTCCTCTCGTTTGGTAGACAGTTGTTTACCTTTGCCTTCAGCATAGTAGATAGGTAGACAGTTGTCAACCTTTTTTTGAGGGATATTTTCGGCACAAAAAAACACCGCTGCCGTGACCTGCCGCGGCGGCGGTGTTTTTGGGAATAGGCCCTTGAGGGCAGGAGAGAGAACAGGGAACAGCGTGCAGCGGTTCAGCGCCAGCTGCGGGGACAGAGGGGAGCCAGCAGCTGCCAGCCGGCAGCCACCAGCCCCAGGCAGAAGAGTGCCCGGAGAAGAGCCATGGAACATACACCTCGGTTTGATGGGATCGGGGGAGGGCTACCGCACAGACCAGTGGGGATCCACCCGCCAGCAGCGGCGCTCCACATCGGAGCAGAGCCGGCTGTAATAGTCCAGGTAGGCCCTGCGGCGGCGCCGGTCTTCGGCGCTGGCAGCACGGTACTGATTCCAGGAGTCACAGGTTTTGTGGCAGCCCTCTGTATACCGGGGGCAGTGGTTCTGGCATGGAAGCATCAGGTACGCTCCTTTCAGTGCAAGGAGGGGAGGGCTGGGTTCCGCCGTCCGCCGGAAGGAACCATCTCCCGCTGTTTCGGTACAGCCCCAGTATACCGGGCGGAGATTGCCCCCATACAACCCCGGTGTGAACTGCAGGTGAAACCCAAAACTTTCCTTTCCCCGGTTGCCTGCCGCCAATGGGTGTGCTAAAATGGCAAGTAACAGCCGTTTTCCCGCCTGGACCGGCTGAATTTTTCTATTTCTGGTTTGGAGGCGCTGGACTCGTATGACTGAATTCCTGCTTTCGCATTTTGTAAAAGGGTATCCCGAAGTGAACGACCCGCAGGTCCGCACCCGATGCGGCAATCTGGCCGGTATGGTGGGCATTCTTTCCAACCTGCTGCTCTCGGCCGGCAAATTCCTGGCCGGACTGCTCACCGGCAGTGTGGCCATCTCGGCCGATGCGGTGAACAACCTCTCGGATGCCTCATCAAGCATCATCACCCTGCTGGGGTTCCGGCTGGCTGCCAAGCCCGCCGATGATGAACACCCCTATGGGCATGGGCGCACCGAATACCTCTCCAGCCTGGCAGTGAGCGTAATGATCCTCATGATCGGTGTGGAGCTGGCCCAGACCAGCTTCCAGAAGATCCTCCACCCGGAACCCATCTCCTCCGGCCTGCTGGCGGTGATGATCCTGGCAGTTTCCATTCTGGTCAAGCTGTGGATGGCCGCCTTTAACCGACAGGTGGGGAAAAAGATCCACTCGGCGGCGCTGGAGGCCACCGCCGCGGACAGCCGGAACGATGTGATCAGCACCAGTGCCGTTCTGCTTGCCACCCTTCTGCAGATGCAGTTCGGTTGGAAGCTGGATGGCTACATGGGTCTGGCTGTGGCCATCTTTATCCTGTGGAGCGGCTGGGGCCTGGTCAAGGATTCCATTGCCCCGCTGCTGGGCCAGACCCCCGACCCCGAACTGGTGCGGCACATCGCCGATGTGACCCTTTCATACCCTGGGGTACTGGGCATCCACGATATGCTCGTGCATGACTACGGCCCGGGCCGGCAGTTTGCCAGCCTGCATGCCGAAATGCCGGCCAATGCCGATGTGCTGGAAAGCCATGACACCATTGACCGCATTGAAAAGTACTTCCTGGAACAGGAGGGGCTGCATGTGGTGATCCACTACGACCCAGTGGTCATCGATGATTCGGAAACCGGCGAGGCCCGGAGCTTCTTTGCCGCCGAGGTCAAGAAGATCGACCCCCGGCTCTCCATTCACGATCTGCGCATCGTGCCCGGCACCACCCACACCAATGTGATCTTTGACCTGGTGCTGCCCCGGGAACTGGATAGCCGCACGGCTGAAATCAAGCACACCCTTCAGGAGCTTGCCCGGGAAAAGAACCCCCTGTGGCTCTGTGTCATCACAGCGGAAAACAGCTTCACCGGCACCTTCTCCTCCGAAAAAGCCCGGAAAGCAGAGGTCACCGTCTCGGAACCGTGACCCCTCCTCATCAAAATAAACAAGGAGCCGTCCCCTGCAGTGGGGAACGGCTCCCTTTTTTTATCTCCTACACCAAGCGGCGCGCCTGGCGGCGGGCGATTCCTTGGCACGCCTGGCGGCGGGCAACTCCTTGGCAATCCCCGGAAAACCTTTGCAGAAGCGGAAACCTCGGCAGGCCGAATGGCATCTGCCGAGTTCCTCTATGGGGGTGACAGCTGTTTTTTGTGAGCCGAAGGCGGAGAAAAACAGCGTCAAGAGGGGGATAATCCCCCTATGAAAAAATGCGGCACACAAAGCCTAAGCGCCAGCACCCAGGAAAGGGCCGCATTTTTTGGGGGTGACAGCTGTTTTTTGTGAGCCGAAGGCGGAGAAAAACAGCTGTCAAGAGGGGGCTAAGCCCCCTGTGGAAAAATGCGGCGCACAAACCTACAAACACCCACAAGCCCCCAAAGCCGCATTTTATCGGTTCTGTCTCCGGTATTCGGTGGGCAGAAGGCCCACGCTCTCCTTGAAGGCACGGGTGAACTTGCCCTGGTTTTCATACCCCACTGCTGCTGCCACTCCGGCAATGGGCAGATCGCCCTCCCGGAGCAGCCGGGCAGCTTCCTTCATGCGCAGCTCCCGCATATAGGCGCCCACCGGCTGCCCATACACCGCCTTGAAACCAGCCTTCAGGGCTGAGGTGTTCAGCAGATGTTCCCGGGACAGCTCCTCGATGGTATACCGCCGGGAGAGATCCTCCACCAGCCGGGCATGCACTGCCTGAATGGCAGCCAGCTGTTCCGGCGGCCAGCCCTCGGGGGAGGCAAGGGCGGGCTGTTCCAGGCTTCCGATCAACAGCAGCAGTTCCTGGATGCGCAGCAGCCCCCAGGCGGCCTGGGCTTCCCGGGGGAGACGGGCCAACGGCTCCAGCAGCGGCGCCACTCCGGCCTGGGCAGGCAAGGCCAGACTGCGGCCATCGGGGCAATACCGCTCCAGCAGCCCTGCTCCGGTGACACCCATCTGCCGGAGCGGTTCCGGCAGGGCGGCGTCCATCCGGCGGGTATCCACCGAAAAGCCCAGCCCGGCATAATAGCCCAAGGGAAACTGCAGCCGGGAATTGCTGCAGCTCTCCCGGCGGCGCAATGCCAGTCCCCCTGGTCCCAGATAGAGGCCGCTGCCGTCCCGGAGCTGCCAACCCATCCGGCCGCTCAGGCAGAAGCTCAGCTCCAGAAAGCCCGGCTCTGCCCCATGCCGGGAGTGAAATCCATCGGCCACATACCATTCCAGGTGCATCTCAGCCCAGTCGCAGAGGCGCACCTCCTCCACACGGCTCCGGCCGCTGCTCTCCGGCAAGGGCTGATGACGGCAGCTGCCGTCCGACTGGCGCACCTCCCGGACACCAGCTGGCAGATCCCGAAGATTTTCGGCGATGATCTCCTTGGTCCACAGGTTCATGGCTGTTCCTCCTCTCCGGGGCAGGAGAGGGCAGCCAGCTGTTCGATGGTGTGATGCAGCACCCGGGCAGCTTCGGTATCCGCAGCCCGGTAATACATCTCCTTGCCCTGCCGCCGGCTGACAATCAAGCCAGCACTTTTGAGCAGCCGCAGGTGATGGCTCACCGCTGGGCTGCTCATCTCCACCAGGGCAGAAAGCCCCATCACGCACTCCTCACAATGGCACAGCACCCAAAAGATCCGCAGCCGGCTGCTGTCCCCCAGCTGCCGCATGGCATCGGCCACCGACTGGATCTCCCCGGTGGAGGGGAGCTTTTCATGCAGTTCTGCTGCTCTGCAGCCGCAAGATCTGTGTTCGGTCTGTTCCGGCATCGAGGATCCACACTCCTTTATATATCGGTCTTTCTTTCATTGTAAAAGTTCCGCCCCCCGTCTGTCAACTCCCACGCCTGCGCCTGGCGGCGGGCGATTCCTTGGCAACCCCCGGAAAACCTTTGCTGAAACAGAAAACTCGGCAGGCCGAATGGCATCTGCCGACATCATCTATGGGGGATAACAGGAATGGTTTAGAGCGACAGCGGAGAACCATTCCGCCACACAGGGGGATATTCCCCCTATGGAAAAATGCGCGCCTGGCGGCGGGCAGCTCCTTGGCAATCCCCAGAGAGGCTTCGTGGAAACGGCCAGGGAGGGGGCGTTTGTGGGGGGAACCGTTTGGTTCCCTACCACATTTGAGCGGAGCGACAGCGCAGCGGAAACCCGCCCGCAGGCGACCGGCTTGCATCGCAAGCCGCTGTGGCCAAAGGCCACAGACGCATTTTCGTTAATCCATTTGGAACTGTTTTTAATCCAAACGGAACGATTGCGGTTTGACCTGTTGACTTATGGCGCACTTTCGAATAGAGTATAGATATGAAAGATTAAACAAGCATTTAATCTTACAACCGAATTTCTGTCGGGAAAGGAGAAAACAGTGATGAAAAAGACCTATAAGATCGATGTAGACTGCGCTAACTGCGCCAACAAGATGGAGGATGCCGCCCGTAAGACCCCTGGTGTCAAGGAGGCCAATGTGAACTTCATGACCCTGAAGATGGCTGTGGAGTTTGAAGAGGGCCAGGATCCCAAGGCCGTCATGGCTGAAGTTCTCAAGAACTGCAAGAAGGTGGAGAGCGACTGCGAGATCTTCCTGTAAGATCACTGGCAGGCTTCTGCCCCTGCACCGACTGCTGTGTAAAAAACACCTGCGGCCCTGCCCGGGTGTTTTTGCAGCAGTAATATATGAATAATTAAGCATTTATTTAATTGATAAAAATTCCCGGTTCCGACCGGAGCAAAGAAGGGGATTCCTCTATGAATAAAAAGCAGAAAACAATGCTCTGGCGCATCATCACAGCCGCTGTGCTGATGGTGGCGCTGCACTTTGTACCGGTCACCGGGCTGCCCCGGTTCGCCCTCTATATGGTGCCCTATCTCATCGTGGGCTACGATATCCTCAAGAAGGCGGCGCTGGGCATCTGGAACCGCCAGGTATTCGATGAAAACTTCCTGATGGCGGTGGCCACTGTGGGCGCCATTATCCTGGGCCTCACCGACAGCGGTGACTACACCGAAGCCATTGCCGTTATGCTGTTCTACCAGACCGGCGAACTGTTCCAGAGCTATGCGGTGGGCAAGAGCCGCCGGAACATCAGCGAACTGATGGACATCCGCCCCGACTATGCCAACATCGAAGTGAACGGCCAGCTGGAACAGGTGGACCCGGATGAGGTGGAAGTGGGCACTGTCATCGTGGTACAGCCGGGTGAAAAGGTGCCCATCGACGGTGTGGTAGTGGAGGGACGCTCCACCCTGAACACCGCGGCCCTCACCGGCGAAAGCCTGCCCCGGGAAGTGGCCGAGGGCGGCGAGATCATCAGCGGCTGCATCAACCTCACCGGCCTGCTGAAGATCCGCACCACCAAGGAGTTCGGTGAATCCACCGTTTCCAAAATCCTGGACCTGGTGGAGAATGCCTCCTCCCGGAAATCCAAGTCCGAAGCCTTTATCTCCAAGTTTGCCAAGGTCTATACCCCGGCAGTCTGTTACAGTGCCGTGGCGCTGGCCCTGCTGCCGCCTCTTGCCCGGCAGTTCCTCATGGGTCTGACCCCCGACTGGGCGGACTGGCTCTACCGTGCCCTCACCTTCCTGGTCATCAGCTGCCCGTGTGCGCTGGTCATCAGCATTCCGCTCTCCTTCTTTGCCGGCATCGGCGGTGCCAGCAACCAGGGTGTGCTGGTCAAGGGCTCCAACTACCTGGAAACCCTGGCCCAGACCCGTACCCTGGTCTTTGATAAGACCGGTACCCTCACCGAAGGTGTCTTTGAAGTGACCCGCATCACTCCGGCTGGCGGCTTTGAGGAGCCGCAGCTGCTGGAACTGGCTGCCCTGGCCGAGAGCGCCTCGTCCCACCCCATCAGCAAGAGCCTGCAGAAGGCCTATGGCAAGGAGCTGGACCGCACCCGTGTGGCCCAGGTGGAGGAGCGCAGCGGCGCCGGTGTGGTTGCCGAAGTGGACGGCCGCTCGGTGGCTGCCGGCAACGATAAGCTGATGAACCAGCTGGGCGTTGCCTTCCTGGAAAGCGACGAGCCCGGAACGGTGGTACACATCGCCGTGGACGGCGTCTATGCCGGACAGATCCTCATTGCCGACCGCATCAAGCCCGGTGCAGCCGAGGCCATTGCCCAGCTGAAAAATGCCGGTGTGCGCCGGATGGTCATGCTCACCGGCGACCATCACTCGGTGGCCGAAAAGGTGGCTGGCGAACTGGGTCTGGACGAGTATTACAGCGAACTGCTGCCCTCGGATAAGGTGACCAAGGTGGAGGAGCTGCTGGCCCAGAACACCAACAGCCGGGAAAAGCTGGCCTTTGTGGGCGACGGCATCAACGATGCACCAGTGCTCTCCCGGGCGGATATCGGCATCGCCATGGGCGCCATGGGTTCGGATGCCGCCATCGAGGCCGCCGATGTGGTCCTCATGGACGACGATCCGCGCAAGATCGCCAAGGCAATCAAGATCTCCCGCAAGTGCCTGCGCATCGTCTACCAGAACACCTGGTTTGCCATTGGCGTCAAGCTGGGCTGCCTGCTGCTGGGCGCCCTGGGGATTGCCAACATGTGGCTGGCCATCTTTGCCGATGTGGGTGTCATGGTGCTGGCCGTTCTCAATGCCATTCGTGCCCTGTTCGTCAAGGACCTGTAATCAAACAACTTTTAACCACCAGCCCGGCGGAGTATGCTCTGCCGGGCTGGTGTTCTGTTTGGCGACTGCCTTGACCGGACTGCGCCGCCGTGCTATCCTGTTGACAGAACGGCGGTTCCCCGACCGCCCTGCAAGGAGGAGATCTTGAATGAGCGAAGGATTTATTGTATCGGCCCGGCAGAGCGGCCGTCCGGGCACCATTTTCAGCGACCGGGAACGGGAGTGCTACACCCTGCTGGAACAGCTGGGCATCGCCTATGAGTGGGTGGAGTTTTCCCGCCAACCCGAAACCACCGCCGAAGCGGAGGAGGTGGACCGGGCCCTGGGGGTGCCGGGGCTGAAAAACCTCATCTTCCAGAACCGCAACCGCTCCCGGACGCTGTTTTTGCTGCTGCCCCGGGAAAAGCGGCTGGATGCCAAGGCACTGGCCAAAAGCCGGAACATCACCCGGCTTTCGATGGTGAATGCCGCCGCTCTGGAGGAGCTGCTGCACACCCATGCCGGTGCAGTGGGTGCCATGGAGCTGATGTATGACCTGGAGGGCAAGCTGGAGCTCTTCATCGACCGGGAGGTGCTGGAGGGGGCCTTTGTGCGCTTTCCGCCCAATGCCGACGGGCGGCTGGTGCGCATTGCCACCGCCGACTTTGTGGAAAAGCTGCTGCCTGCCATCAAGCACGGCTACACCGTCCTGGAAGGGGACGACCCGGCCTTTACCGGCGCCGAAGCCCTGCCGGAGGCCCCCTTTGCCTTCCGCAAGATGCGCCGGAGCCGCCAGCAGCTGCGCCTCTCCGAAAGCCGTGCCATTCTGGAGCGGGGCACCTGTGGTGTGCTGGCTCTGAGCGGTGATGGGGGCTATCCCTATGCCCTGCCCATGAGCTATGCCTACCAGGAGGGAAAGCTCTACTTCCATGCCGCTCGGACCGGCCACAAGATAGATGCCCTGGCCCGGTGCGACAAGGCCAGCTTCTGTGTGGTGGACCAGGACGAGATCGTCCCGGAGCAGTTCACCACCTACTACCGCAGTGCCATCGCCTTCGGACGCATCCGGGTGGCCGAGGACCCTGCGGAGATCCTTGCCGGGCTCCGGGCACTGGGGGAGAAATACAGCCC
The DNA here is from genome assembly GCA_934845495.1 of uncultured bacterium. GTDB lineage: Bacteria > Bacillota > Clostridia > Oscillospirales > Ruminococcaceae > Avimicrobium. The sequence continues at coordinate 1,916 of CAKWRB010000010.1, read as the reverse complement.
CGGCCGTCCGGCAGAGATGGAGACGGAGATCCAGAAGGAGCTGGCAGCGGTGGCCGTGCTGGTGCTCACGGTGGAACACCTCACCGGCAAGCAGGCGGTGGAGCTGCTGCCCCAGCCGGAAAAAGCCCCGGCAGAGAATCGGTAGAGTTCCCAGAGAATCCCTATCCCAACGCGACCGAAAACAGTGCTTCTGCACCGGAAAACCCAAGAGGAGGGATCCCATTCACATCGTCAGATGCCTGACTGGAACAATTTTGCTCACCATCTTGCTAACTGCCTGCGGTGTTTCTGCATTCAATGGAAGCCGAATCGGAAATGACCGGGAGCTTCTTTTGGACTATAAAAGCTTCAATACCACCGATTCCCAGGAACTCACAGCAGAAACAGGGAATCAGCTTCACATAGAGCTTGCCATAGACAGCGGCGAACTATCCGTCCTGATTCAAAAGGGAGAGGAGGAGCCGCTTTACCAGGTCAATGGATTGACTGAATCCTGCGATTTTTCAATCGACATTGAAGAAAGCGGTACCTATACTGTCACTGTGACCGGAGCGAAGGCCAGGGGCAGCGCGCACTTTGAAGTGGTGTCCTCTGAAGCTTAAAAAAAGCCGCCTTCTGCAGGCGGCTTTTTTGATGGTTTATTTACAGGCCGAGGATCTCCAGTTCCTTGCTGTCCTGGTTGAGGATCTCACAGCCGTCTTCAGTGGCGAGGACCAGATCCTCCACCCGCACACCGAACTCACCCGGCAGGTAGACACCCGGCTCGCAGGAAAAGACCATGGTGGGGTCCACCGGATCGGGGTTGTACCAGGCGATATCGCCGGGATCATGCAGGTCGATGCCGATGTAGTGGCCCAGACGGTGGGTGAAGTAGGGGCCGTAGCCGCCCTCGGTGATGTGATCCCGGGCAACCTTGTCCACATCGCAGCACTTCACACCGGGGCGGACTGCCTGCTCTGCCAGCAGGTTGGCATTCTTCACCAGCTCATAGACCTGGCGCTGCTTTTCGCTCACGGTTTTCCAGAAGAAGGTACGGGTCATATCCGAATGATAGCCCTTCCGGGGCGAGCCCATATCCACCAGAATGGTGTCGCCGGTCTGCAGCCGGGTCTCGCCGGGGATATGGTGCGGATTGGCGGCATTGGCGCCAAAGGCAACGATCACCCAGCCGGGCATATCGGCGCCCTCCTCTACAAACATCTTCGAGATGATGCCGGCGGCCTCCTGCTCGGAGATGCCATCGTGGAACACACCCCGCACCCGTGCCATGACACGGTCGTTCATGCGGCTGGCCTCCCGGAGCAGCTCGATCTCCTCGGGGTCCTTGTGGGCGCGCTGGAGATTGAGGGCACGGTCGCCCACCACATAGGCACTGGCTGCATGGAACTCCTGCAGCGGCAGCAGCCAACGGGCCGGGTATTCCCCATCAAAGCCCAGCGGTTCATCATGCAGGGTGTACCGGGAAATCACCTCGGCTACATTGTCCTGGTCCCCATGGAATTCCTGATCCAGTCCCAGTTCCTTGGGATAGTTGGTCAGTTCGTTGATGAGCAGCTTGACGCCATTGTTCCTGGAGACATACAGAAGGGTGGCACGGTCCGAGCCTTGGGCCTGAATTCCCACAAAGTACCGGATCAGCACCGGGTTGCGGATCAGCATCTGGCTCAGGCCGATCTCCTCCATATATCCCAGCAGTCCATCGATTCTTGCCTGATTGAGCATGGTTGGATCTCTCCTTTATAAATAGATTCGATTCCGACTTTCCCATCCACCGGGTGAGAAAATCCCGTTATCTATATGATAGCGAATTCCGGCCCAATATGCAACACGCCTGCGCCTGGCGGCGGGCAGCACCTTGGCACGCCTGGCGGCGGGCGATTCCTTGGCAATCCCCGGAAAACCTTCGTAGAAACGGT
>CAKWRB010000009.1 GCA_934845495.1 uncultured bacterium | reverse complement strand
GTCATGATCTGCGAATACCATGGCGCTCACGCGCCCTACCGCGGCAAGGTGGTAAACCTCTACCAGATCGAGGGCCTGGGCCGTGTATCCTGTGACGAGGCCAAGATGGGAGATATCGTCACCCTGTCCGGTGTGGAAAACATCACCATCGGCGATACCCTCTGCGACCCCAATGCCGTAGAGCCGCTGCCCTTCGTGAAGATTTCCGAGCCCACCGTGGAAATGACCTTCTCGGTCAACAACAGCCCCTTCGCCGGTCGTGAGGGCAAGTTTGTCACCTCCCGTCATCTGCGTGACCGTCTGCAGCGCGAACTGCTCAAGGATGTATCCCTGCGTGTATCCGACGGCGACAGCAGCGAGAGCTTCCTGGTAGCGGGCCGCGGTGAGATGCACCTGTCCATCCTCATCGAGACCATGCGCCGCGAGGGTTACGAGTTCCAGGTGTCCATGCCCCATGTACTGTTCCACACCGGTGAGAACGGCGAAAAGCTGGAGCCCATGGAGCGCGTGCTCATCGATGTGCCCGAGGACTGCGTTGGTTCTGTGATGGAAAAGCTGGGCGCCCGCAAGGGCGAGCTGGTGCACATGGCTCCCTCCGGCAGCCGGATGCGCATCGAGTTCATCATTCCGTCCCGTGGTCTGTTCGGCTACCGCAGCGAGTTTCTCACCGATACCAAGGGTGAGGGTATCCTCAACACCATCTTCGACAGCTACCAGCCCTACAAGGGTGATATCCCCACCCGCCATGTGGGCTCGCTCATCGCCTTCGAGACTGGTGAGTCGGTTACCTACGGCCTGTACAATGCCCAGGAGCGCGGCACTCTCTTCATCGGTGCCGGTGTACCGGTTTATGAGGGCATGGTGGTTGGCTCCTCGCCCAAGGGTGAGGATATGGCAGTGAATGTCTGCAAGAAGAAGCATGTTTCCAACATGCGTGCCTCTGGTTCGGACGACGCCCTGCGCCTGACCCCCTACAAGCGGATGAGCCTGGAGGAGTGCATGGAGTTCATCGGCGAGGACGAACTGCTGGAAGTTACCCCGGAGAACCTGCGCATCCGCAAGCGGATCCTCTCCAACTCCCAGCGCATGAAGTCGGTCAACAAGAAGTAATTCGCACCCAGCAAGGAGGGAATCGGCCCCATGTGTCAGATTGAAGTCCAGGCCACCATCACAAAGGCCCTGTACGGGGTTTTGGTCTTTTTCCAGACATTCGGTAAAAATAAAGCAACTCTGCCCATTGGAATCCTGGCCTATCTGCTGGCAGCAGGCACCGTCATTGCCAAGCTGACCGGATACTACACCGTAGAAAACTATGCCTTTGGTATGTTCACCTTCTATGCCTGTGTGATCTATCTGTTCCTGCCGCCGTTGGTGGTGGGGCTGGCAGAGTACCAGATCCACCGGATGTCCACCGGCAAGCGGACGGTGGTGGGGCAGACCCACCGCATCGTGTTCAGTGATGAAGGTGTGGCCTCCTATGTGGGAGAAGCAGCTGGCAAGTTCACCTGGAAACAGGTGCTGGAAGCCTACGAGCTGCGCAATGCCTTCCTGTTCTACATCGGACCGAGCCAGGCCTTGGCCTTGGCCAAGGCAGATGCCACCCCGGAACAGTGCGAGGAGATCCGCAAGCTGGCACAGGAAAAGCTGGGTCAGCGCTTCTACCGCAAGACCCGGTAAGGCCAACAGCCCCCGATCATATGCATAAAAAGCCCCTGGCAGCCGCCGGGGGCTTTTTTGATTGAGGGAAGTTGGAAGGGGAAAGTTAGCACAGATGCTTGTCATAAAACCTTGAAGCGCGCCAACGGATACGATATAATAAAAATAACGATGCGGAGGCGATGAATATGACACTGAAACGAGTAGGAGATCCTCCGGTTTCACACCGGACCGATTCCCACAGCAGTTTGCTCGACCAGGCAGTGTTCACAGTGCGCAGCGTCAGCGAGGCTGCCTGGGATGGGATCGCTCAGCCATCCACAGCGGTGCTGAGCAGTTTTGAGCTGCTCTTCCTGCTGGATGGTGAGGCAGTATTTTCCCAGAAGGATCAGCAGATCGATGCGCATCCAGACGATGTGCTGCTGCTCTCTCCCTTTACACCCTACACCATCAGCCCGGTGGAGGGGAGGCCGCTGCGCTGCCTGTCGATCCATTTCCTGCTGTCCCCCAGCTATCTGGAACGGGTCTTTGATGCCATGTTCCACAGCCGGTCCGGCCTGGGCGTGACGCCGGCCGACCCTGAAACCATTCGCAGACTGATGCGGACGGCATTGAACCGTTGGAACAAAGGTGCCAGCAATGCTGCGGCGCTGGCCTGCGCTGTACTCCAAACAGTATTGCCCGAACTGGCAGACGAAGCCTTTGATCCCCGGGAGGCACCCTATACTTACACACGCTCCCAGGCTGACCTCATCGACCGGGCAGTGCGCCTGGCATCCGAGGGGCTGGAGGGCCCGATCCGTATCCAGAACCTGGTTCGGGACCTGGGCGTGAGCGAAAGCCGCCTGAACAAGACCTTCAACGATGTGCTTGGCATCCCACCCAGCCGCTACTTCATGAATATGAAGATGCGCCGGGTGGAGGAACTGGTGGGACAGTCTGACCGGACCATGGAGGAGATCTCGTCCAGCATGGGATTTTCCTCGGCATTCCACCTCTCCCGGGCGTATAAGGATACCTTTGGGGTATCCCCGTCCCAGTACCGCAAGCAGTGCCGGCTGGGATTTGTAAAGTGACCGGGTCAAGATGAAATTTTATGCAGCTGATATGCAGGGCTCCTGTATGTCAGCTGTCTTTCTGCGCTCTTTGGGCAAACTGCGGGGAAAACTGCGCTGTTTAGCAGCGGTTTTGTGCGGATTCAAGGGTTGACAACCCAGGGAACGAGCTGTATAATTATACATAAATTCTCGGAAAGGAAGCGGTGAGTATGCAGGAAACACCCGTACAGAAGCCGGACAGCGCCATGCAGCCGGAACACTGGTACGATGCCCTGCCCCGGGCGGCCTATGCGGCGCTGGAGCGGGTACCGGTGGCCGGGAACTGGTTCGAGGTCTACCGGATCCAGCCGGATCTCTATGCCATCTACGAGCCAGGGCATTTCCAGGAGGTCATCTCCTACCTCATCACAGGCCGTGAAAAGGCACTGCTGGTGGATACCGGTCTGGGCATGGGGAACATCCGCCAGGTGGTGGAACAGCTCACCAGCCTGCCGGTGGTGGTGATGAACACCCACACCCACTTCGACCACATCGGCGGCAATGCCCTGTTTGATACGGTGTATGCTCCCGACCACCCCGAGGCACGACGACGACTTTCGGCGGGCGCCACCGCTGCCGAGCTGGCCGGAGAGGTCACCGAGGGCGCCAATGCCCGCCCCTGGCCGCAGGGGTTCGACCCGGCACACTACGCCATTGCCCCCTGTGCCTTTACACCGGCGCCGGAGGGCACCGTCTTTGACCTGGGCGGCTGGAAGCTGCGGGTCATCGATACCCCTGGCCATTCCCCGGACAGCATCATGCTGGCGGAGGACAACCGCAAGCTGCTCTTTACCGGCGATACCTTCTACCCGGCGGCCCTCTATGTGGCGCTGGCTTCGGAACGCCCGGTGACCGAGCTGCTGCAGGTTTACCGGGGAACCATGGCGCTGCTGGCGCAGGAGTTTTCCAGCTACACGCTGCTCTGCTCCCATAACGAGCCGGTGCAGAGCGGTTCGATGCTGGGCAGGACCGTCGAAGCCTTCACCGCGATCCTCGACGGCCGGGAGCCGGACGAGATCGGCAGCACCGGGCTGCGACGATATGAGTTTGACGGATTTGCTGTGATCACACGATAGAATCATTGAAACTGAGGAGTGTTTTTGTTATGATGAAGAAGATTGCTGCAGCTGCTCTGGCTGCAATGATGGCACTGTCCCTGACCGCCTGCGGCGGCAACAAGCCCAAGGAGAGCTACACCGGTAAGGCCTACGAGGCCGAGATCCTCACCCCAGGTGAGATCGTGGTGGGTGTATCCGCCGACTATCCGCCCTACGAGAGCCTGAACCCCACCACCGGTGCGCTGGAAGGCTTTGATATCGACATGACCGAGACCCTGGCCACCTATATGGGTGCCGAGGGCAAGGAGGTCAAGGTGGTATGGAAGAAGATGGAGTTTTCCACCATCATCACCGCCCTGCAGTCCGGTCAGATCGACCTGGGTGTGGCTGCCTTCACCTACGACCCGGACCGCGAGTGCCTGTTCAGTGACCCCTACCTGGAGTCCAAGCAGGTGGTCGTACTGCCGGCTGGTTCCACCATCACCTCCTTTGATGAGTTTGACGGCCTGACTGTGGGTGCCGGCCTGGGCACCACCGGCGAGGCTGCTGCCAAGGAGCAGCTCACCGGCGCCAAGGTCACCAACCCCGGCGACTACACTGTTATGTTCGAGGCCCTGAAGAACGGTGCCCTGGATGCAGTGGTCTGCGATGGCATTGTGGCCCAGAACTATGCGGATACCAACGGCTATGTCATCATGGAGCAGCCGCTGGTGCTGGAGGAGAACTCGGTGATCATTGCCAGCGGCAACGAGCAGCTGCTTGCCGAGGTCAACAACGCCATTGCTCAGTTCAAGGCTTCGGATGCCTATGTGGATCTGCAGGTGAAGTGGGGTCTGACCGCTGCTGCCGACGAGGAAGCCACTGACGGTGCCGAGGAAGCTGCCCTGGAGGAGAGCTCTTCCGAAGCTGCTGCCTGACAGCCTTCTGAATATGTCAACAAAACAGCCTTGCGTCCCGGTGTCGGGGCGCAAAGCTGTTTCCTGTTCTTAGAAAAAACACAACAGAGAGGAACTATATGGAAATCTTACTGGAAAAATACCTGACCATGGATAACATTCTCTTTATGCTGAAGGCAGCGGGTGTATCGGTGGGCATTGCAGCGCTGGCACTCACCCTTGGTCTCTGCCTGGGAATTCTGGGCGCAGCCGGGCGCATCTCCAAGAACAAGCTGGCCCACGGCCTTGCCACCTTCTATGTGGAGACCATCCGCGGCACCCCGATGATGCTGCAGATCCTGTTCTTCTATTTGGGTGTGCCATCCATTGTGCGCTCCATCACCGGAACTCCCTTCAACCCCAGTGTCTACCTCATCGGCATCGTCGCCCTGAGCATCAACTCGGGCGCCTACACCACCGAGCTGATCCGCTCGGCGATCCAGGCAGTGGACAACGGTCAGTGGGAGGCCAGCCGCACCCTGGGCCTGGGCTACGGCCAGATGATGCGCTTCATCATTCTGCCCCAGGCGTTCAAACGCATTATTCCGCCACTGGTCAGCGAGTTCATTACCCTCATCAAGGATTCCTCGCTGCTCTCCACCATTGGCGTTGTGGAACTGCTCCAGAGCGCCAAAACCATCGGTACCTACACCTACAACTATGTGCCGCCGCTGCTGATGGCATCGGTGGTCTACCTGGTTCTCACACTTACGATTTCCCGCTTCTCCTCGAAGCTGGAGGAAAGGATGGCACTCAGTGATTAGTCTTAAACATGTTTCCAAGAGCTTCGGAGCCCTCAAAGCGGTGGATGACGCCAGCCTGGATGTGGAAAAGGGGGAGATCATCTGCCTGATCGGCCCGTCCGGTTCGGGTAAGTCCACCCTGCTGCGCTGCATTGCCGGTCTGGAGGACCCCGAGGAGGGAGAGGTGTGGATCGACGGCGAACGGCTGGACCTTCACACCAAGGATTCCAAGAAGCTGGAAAAGCTGCGCATCAAGATGGGCTTTGTGTTCCAGCACTTCAATCTCTTCCCGCACATGACCGTTCTGGAAAACCTCACCCTGGCCCCCATTCAGGTACTGGGGATGGATAAGGCGGCAGCGGAACAGCGCGCCATGGAGCTGCTGGCCCGTGTGGGCCTGGCCGATAAGCGGGATGCCTATCCCTCCCGGCTGTCGGGCGGCCAGAAGCAGCGTGTTGCCATTGCCCGCAGCCTGTGCATGGATCCGGAGATCATGCTGTTTGACGAGCCCACCTCGGCCCTGGACCCGGAGATGGTCGGCGAGGTGCTGGATGTTATGAAGGAGCTGGCCAAGGCCGGCATGACCATGGTGCTGGTCACCCACGAGATGGGCTTTGCCCGGGAGGTGGCCACCCGGGTGATCTTCCTGGCAGACGGCAAAATGCTGGAGGAAAACACCCCGGCCGAGCTGTTCCAGAACCCCCAGAACCCCCGTCTGAAGGACTTCCTCAGCAAGGTGTTGTAATTAACCCCCGGAGGGCAGCCTGTTTGGGCTGCTCTCTTTTTATTTTCTGCCGGTTTAGCACGGTGCTGTGTTGATTTTTCGTTGACAAGCAGCGGCTGTTCCCGGTATGATGAAAGAAAAACACGGGAATCGAGGGGATCGGAATGAAGATACGAAAGAGCCGCCCAGAGGATCTGCCGGCAATGCTCCAGCTCTATGCGGAGGCCCGGACTTTTATGGCGGAACACGGCAATCCCACCCAGTGGGCAAATGGCTATCCTGAGCCGGACATGCTCCGGGAGGACATCCGCACCGGCGTGAGCCATGTCTGTGAGGACGAGACCGGACAGATCGTCGCCACCTTTGTCTTTTTCATCGGCGAGGACGAGAGCTACCGGGTGATCGAGCAGGGGGACTGGGTTGACCACCGCATCCCCTACGGTGTGGTACACCGTATCACCAGCCGCCGCGGCGAGAGAGCGCCCCGGGGCGTGGGGAGCTTCTGTCTGCAGTGGTGCTTTGAGCAGTGCGGCAATGTGCGCATCGATACCCACCGGGACAACCTGCCCATGCAGGGCGCCCTGGCCAAGAACGGCTTCGAGCGCTGTGGCATCGTCTATGTTCGGGGCGGGGAGGAGCGCATTGCCTTCCAGAAGGTCGGCCCGGACCGGGGATAGCGGGAGTTTTTACGATGTAGAATGGAGAGTTGCAGAGTTTGCGATCTTCTGTATTTCGTGTTGTCAAAGGAGAGATGAAGCATGAAGAAATTGTGGATGGCACTGCTGTTCAGTGTGCTGCTGTTCGTTGGCTGCACAGCCGGAGAAAATAGCTCTTCAGAGCCAGGGAGCCAGTCTGCGCCTTCCTCTCAGGCGGAGGAAAGTTCCTCTCAGGCGGAGGAGATCGATCCGGCTGTCCGGGAGATGATGGAGGCACTGGCAGGGTACCAGCCCGGCACAGCGGGCAGCAGCCTCAAGGTGTATATCGCCGCCTGTGGGGTGATAGACTATGCCGAGGAGTACGACGCCGCCAAGGAGAAAACCCTGCGAAGCGATGCTGCTGCCTGGCTGGCCCAGGCCGATGCCCTCACCCGGGAGGGGCTGCTGGAGGGGCAGGAGGCAGTCAAGCAGGCGGCAGAGGCGATCCTGTCCGGCAGCGAGGAGAGCAAGGCCCTGCTGGCCGATGCCGGCAATCCCAACCGGTATGAGAGCTACCACCCGGAACGGTACGAGGCTGTGATGCAGGTGCTGGACGATCTGCTGCAAGCCGAATAGGCTGGCTGACGGGCAGCTTTTTGACATACTGCCTAAATTTGGGAGAGTGTACAAGAATCAGAACAAGGATTTTGTATAAAAAACTACTTGCGCAGGCTGTCGGAATCTGATACCATAAATCTATGGCAAAAGCCGAATCAAGCTCCCAAAATGAGATGGAGGAATAAATATGAAGCGAATTTTTGCAGTGTTGATGAGCACCGCACTGGTCCTGTCGCTGGCAGCCTGCGGTCAGAGCGCCAAGACCCCGGAGGAGATCTACGACGAGGCGATCCTCAAGAGCCAGTCGCTGGATGCCCTGGACGGCGATATGGAAATGGCCATGACCATGGATATGGGCGGTATGTCCCTGGGTATGAAGATGGGCGCCGATATCCAGCTCAAGAAGATCTCGGATTCCGAGGCGGAACTGGCAATGGTGATGAGCACCAATATCCTGGGTGAAGAGGTGATCGTGGAGGAGTACTTCAAGGACGGCTACCTCTACATGAACGATGGCTCCGGCTTCAAGCTCAAGGCCCCCTTCGATTATTCGGAGGTAGCGGGACAGGCCACCCTGAATACCGCCACTTCCCGGGATTTCATGGATAAGCTGGAGATGACCGAGGACAAGGACGGTAACTATGTGTTCAACTACACCATTGCTCCGGATAAGATGAACGAGTATCTGGACAACGCCCTGGATGGAATGGACGAACTGATGGGCGAGGATGGAAGCTTCACCATCGGCGAGATGGGCGGCACCTGTGTGATCGATAAGGACTACAATGTCCTCAGCGATAAGGTACACATGGTGATGGACATGAGCGTGGAAGGCCAGACCGTTTCGATGAGTGTGGATGTCAACCTGGTTTACAATGCTGTGGGCGATGCGGTCACCGTAGAGTTCCCGGCCGATCTGGACAGCTACACCGAAGTGGATCACGACCTGATGGCAGGTGCCCTGGCTGCAGCCTGAGCCGCAGTCGGCCGCTGATTGCAAAACAGAACCAAACGAGGACACTGCAGTGAGCAGTGTCCTCATTTTTTATACAAAAAAACCGGCCCCCAGACAGGGAGCCGGTTTGCAATCGGGTAGAATATCAGGTTTCAGGGTTGTTTTTGCGCCAGGCCAGATAGCTTTCCAGGATAATGGTGGCTGCTACGGCATCCACCACCGCTTTCCTTTTTTTGCCCCGGGTATCGGTAGCATTGAGATAGCCGATGGCCGTCACGGTGGTGCTGCGCTCGTCCCAGAGCACCACCGGCAGGCCGGCTGCTTCCTCCAGCTTGGCGGCAAACTCCTGGCAGAGCTCGCTGCGGGGGCCGCGGGTGCCGTTCATATTGATGGGGTTGCCCACAACGATCCGTTCTGCCCGCTGTTCCCGGGCGGCCTCTGTGGCCTTTTGCACCACCTCGTCCATGCGGTGGGAATGGATCACTCCCACCGGGGAGGCCAGCAGTTCGCCGGCATCACAGATGGCAAGGCCAGTGCGCGCGTCGCCGTAATCTACTGCAAGGATCTTCATAAGCACTCCTTACCAGGGGCGAACCTGACCGATGATCTCGTTGACATCGGCAATGCCGTTGCGGTCCAGCCACTCGTTCATGCCCTCTACGATCTTCAGCGGAGCATAGGGGTCATAGAACATGGCAGTGCCCACCTGTACACCGGTGGCGCCGGCCAGCATCATCTCAATGGCATCCTGCCACTTTTCCACACCGCCCAGACCCACAACCGGGATCTTGACTGCGTTGGCTACCTTCCACACCATGGCCAGAGCCACCGGGAACACAGCCGGGCCGGAGAGACCGCCGGTGTTCTGGTGAAGGATGGGCCGGCGGGATTCAATGTCGATGCGCATACCCACCAGGGTGTTGATGAGTGAAACAGCATCAGCGCCCTCAGCCTCCACCGACTGGGCAATGGATACGATGTCGGTGACATTGGGGGAGAGCTTGACCATCAGCGGCTTGGAAGTGGCCTTGCGGATCTCACGGACGATCTCCGAGGCACTGTCGCAGCTGGCACCGAAGGTCAGGCCGCCGCTCTTGACATTGGGGCAGGAGATGTTCAGCTCGATCATATCCACAGCGGACTGGTCCAGTTCCTCGGCCAGCATCCGGTAGTCCTCAATGGCGCTGCCGGCGGCGTTGGCGATGATGACCGTGCCCTTGTCCAGCAGGTAGGGCAGGTCCTCCTTGATGAAGTGCTTGACACCGGGGTTCTGCAAGCCCACGCTGTTGAGCATACCCGAAGCGGTTTCGGCAATGCGGGGCGGGGGGTTGCCCAGGCGCTCGGCATAGGTGGTGCCCTTCAGAGACATACCACCCAGCTTTTCCAGCGGATACATCTTCTCATATTCCCGGCCGAATCCGAAACAGCCGGAGGCGGTGATGATGGGGTTCTTGAACTCCACACCGGCGATATTTACCTTCAGGTTTGCCATTAGAAGATCACCTCTTTCGCATCAAATACAGGGCCGTCCTTGCAGACATGCTTGTAGGTCATGCCGCCATCGGCAGTGCGGATGGGGGTGGCACAGCCCAGGCAGGCACCAATGCCGCAGGCCATCCGCTCTTCCAGCGAAATCTCGCAGCGCACGCCGAATTCCTCGGCAATGGCAGCCACAGCCTGAAGCATCCCCTTGGGGCCGCAGGCATAGATGATGTCGGCGCCGCCCTCTTCCAGCCGCTGGCGGAGCAGTTCGGTCACAAAGCCGTGGTGGCCCTTGGAACCATCGTCGGTGGCCAGACGCACATCGCAGCCACAGGCGTCAAAATCTTCGTCCAGGATCACATGGGCTGCATCCCGGAAGCCCAGGATCGCAGTGCAGTTTTCCGCATAGTGCTTGGCAGTTTCCAGCATGGGAGGAGTACCAATACCGCCCCCCACTACAATGGCCCGGGAATCCGGGGACAGCAGGGTGAATCCATTGCCCAGCGGGCCCATCACATCCATCAGCTGGCCTACGGACAGCATGGACATGGCTTCGGTGCCGGAGCCCCGTACCTCAAAGACCAGACGCAGGGTGCCCTTTTCCCGGTTCACTTCACAGATGGAAATGGGCCGGCGCAGGGTGTGACCCGGTACCCGGATGTGTACAAACTGTCCGGCATGGCTCTGGGAAGCGATCTCCGGGCAATATACAACATAGTCGAACATATCCCGGGCAATGGCGTCCCGCGACTGGATAGGATATACATTCTGTATATACGACATAAAAACGCCCTCCTATAATAATGACCCGATTTTTCCCGGACGGAAAAAATCTCTATACTAAGTTTACTGGAATCAGCGAAAATTGGCAAGAGAGGGGCGGAAAATATTTGCATTTTCTGCGCAGAAGTTGTATAATATCAGTCGCCCTGACCGGCTATGCTCCCGGCAGGTCTGTATTTTTCCCAAGTCGTCCCGACAGGGGAGAACGACAGAGTCAGTCGCAAGTTCCTGACTATAAACCACACTACGAAAGGACATCAGAATTATGACAAAAACAGTATCTGTGCGGCGCCTTGCCGCAGCTGGACTGATCGGCGCTGCCTATATGGCACTGTGCGCCGCATTTCCGGCCCTCTCCTTCGGCCAGATCCAGATTCGGTTTGCCGAAGTATTTACCCTGCTGCCGCTCTTCACCCCGGCTGGCATCTGGGGCGTTACCCTGGGGTGCGCCCTCTCCAACCTGTACGGACTGGCACTGGGCACCAACATCATCGGGATCTGGGATGTCTTCCTGGGAACCGGTGCCACCTTTGTGGCTGCAGTGCTCACCTATAAGTTCCGGGATATCCGCTTTAAGGGTCTGCCGCTGCTTTCGGCCCTGATGCCGGTGCTGCTCAATGCACTGGTGGTGGGCGGAGAGCTTACCCTGGTGATGTCGCCCACCTTTGATATGCGCATCTTCTGGCTCAACTTTGGCAGCGTTGGCCTGGGCGAGTTCATCGCCTGCTTTGTGATCGGCCTGCCCATGTACCGGTATCTTCAGTCCAGCGGGCTGGCCTTCCGCATCTTCTCCAACCTCGACTGACGGAACTTGCAACCCCTGTCTGTCCCTGTCCCGCCATGGGACAAAATAGAAAAACCAAGAAACGGCCCTCCCGATGTGGGAGGGCCGTTTTTTCTGCCTCAGGCCCGGCTTTCCATCGGAAAATTCCCACACGGTGGAAAATTAGTCGGGTGATGAGGGGACTATTTTCTCCACTGTTCACAAAATTAGTATTGTATCTGCCCCTGCCATTCGATATACTAAAATCAGGAATCTGTTTCTGAAAAAGGAGGGCGCGGTATGGAGCCACGGGTGGGGGAGACCCTGCAGAACCGGGATTTTTCCGGGGAGGATCTGCAGAAGATCCAGGCGGAGCAGTGCCGGTTTGTCTCCTGTGTGTTTGAGGATGCCCTGCTGGAGCACTGCCGGTTTTCCAACTGTGTGTTCCGGTTCTGCGAGTTTTCCGGGGCGATGCTGCGCCAGTGCGAGCTGGTGAGCTGCACCTTTGAGCACTGCCGCATCTTTGCCGCCGATTTTATGGACTGCAAAATGCTGGGCAGTGCCTTCCGGGACTGCACCGTAACGGCGCTTCGGATCGCTGGCGGCAACTGGGCCTACACCGGGTTGCAGCAGCTGGATCTCAGCCACAGCGATCTCTCCGGGGTGCGGCTGGATGGGGCGGACCTTTCCGGCTGCGACCTGCAGGACTGTATCCTTGCCGGATGCAGTATGCGAGAGGTGATCCTCACCGGGGCCAACCTGCAAGGGGCCGATCTCCGCGGGGCAGACCTCTGGGGAACCGACCTGCGCCCGGCTCGGATTCAGAATACCCACATTGATCTGACCGAAGCAGTGCGCCTGGCAGAACAGTCCGGCTATCTGGTCGAAGTTTAGGAGGTAATGTTGATGAATCACAAGCGTTTTCTCACCCTGCTGCTGGCAGGGGTCCTGGCCCTGAGCCTGACAGCCTGCAGCGGCGGAGAGGAACGGGGCAGCTCTTCCACCGCGGAGAACAGCTCGTCCAGCACCGCAGCGGAACCCTCTTCCGGTGCGGAGAGCGGCAGCAAGGCGGAGGGATTTTCTCTGGATACACCCACCACAGCGGACGAGGCAGCCGAATACTTCAAGCAGGCGCTGCTGGCTGGAAATGTGGATGCCATCGAGAAAATCACCGGATACCGGTACGAGGACTGGGGCAATGTGACCTTTGATGACATCCGCTACCAGACCATTGCCCAGGACCCGATGAGCTCCCGGTATCAATTCACCTTTACCGTGAGCCAGAGCGGCAGCGAAACCTTCCCCACCGGCACCTACGAGCGCATTGTGGAAGTGAACGCAAGCGGAACCGAATTTGCCAGCTACCCGGCGGTGACCATGCTGTACGACAAGAGCTGGAACTACTACGAGCTGTTCCCCTACGACATGGAGCAGCCCGGCTACCCGGTCTACAGCCAGGTGAGCCAGTACATCGGCTTTATGGGCAGCGAACCCTTTGCCTCGGCAGCCGATCTGCCGGTGGAGGAGATGGTGGAATATGCCATGATCACCATCTTCGGCGATTACAGCGGCGAGCGGGAACTGTATTCGGTCAGCGAAGTGAACACCCGTGTCCGGGAGCTCTTCGGGGCCGAGGTGGATGCCGCCCAGACCAAGTTCTACAACGCCGAGGAGGGCGGCTGTGAGCTGCTGGGACGGGGCGGTATGTGGTTTTACACCTGGACCAGCCCAGCCAAGCAGGACGCTGCCACCGGACGCTATACCATCGATGTGAACTTCTACACCGATGCTCTGCGCACCCTCCGGGAGCGCACTGTGCGCTATACCCTGGAGCCCAACGGCAACCACTTCCGGTTTATCAGTGCCGAAGAGCTGTAACCGGTAAAATATTCCGGTGCTGAATCCGGGAAAACGCTTTATTTTCAGGAATGGATAGTATATAATTGTTTCAGTACCCTGAAGATGCTTTCTTTATGGAAGGAAAAATCAACAGAATTCTGGAGGGAAAAGAGTATGAAACGATTTGCAGCAATGATGCTGGCGGCTGTACTGGCCGCAGGTTCTACAACGGTTGCCTTTGCCGCAAAGAGCTATGATTATATCGAATTTGGCGGCTGGGTCACCCTGGACTATGATTCCATGGACGGCGGCAATGTACTGGTGCCGGGCAATACCTACACCTTCCCGATCATGGACGGCAGCAACCCCTTTGATGAGGAGTCGGCCGACATCTGGAGCATCACCGCTTCGGAGTACACCCCCAAGGGCGAAAAGGAAAAGTTCTCCTCGGTGGAGGTATCCAAGGGTTCGGACGGGGATTATTACCTCACCGTGAAGGTAAAGCAGAACCGGGATACCTACTACGATGCCCAGGACGCCTATATCCTGCTGAAGGTCAAGGAAAAGGGCCTTTCCAAGGAGGATAAGGAAATCAATAAGGCGATGGCAAGTGAGTTTGAAACGGATACCCGTGACTTTGCAGATGTTGCCGGCCTTGATGATGACATGAATGTAACTCTTCGCAACCTGCAGAGATATTCGAGCGTTGCACCGGTCGATTTCGATGGCGGCTTCATCGATGGTGAGAGCTCTGACAGCGTCGATCTTGAGTCTGAGGACCGCGTGACCACCACCACCATTTCGGTGGAGGAGTTCGAGATCGCCTCCACCGACTACGATGTCATCGACGATGACGAGTACACTGTGGATAACTCGATGCCGCTGGTCATGGCTGGCGGCGATGTGTCCAAGTCGAAGCTCTTCTTCGGCAATACCGCCGAGTACCTGGCCAAGTTCTCCTCTTCCAAGGAGAAGCCCTTCAACCTCTCCTACTCCACCGTCACCAACTCCAAGGTGGCTGGCGCCAACCCCAAGGCCGACCTGGTGTGCATCTCCTTCCCGGGTGAGCCGGTGTTTGCCGCCAACTCCAACCTGGTCATCAAGGATAAGGATATGGAGTACCTCTACGAGGTGGACGGCAAGGACCTGATCGAGCTGGATACCACCACCCAGGACGGCTATCTGGCCTATCGCACCGACCGCCTGACCAGCTACATTGCCTCCGACCGCCCGCTGAAGAATGCGATTTCGCAGCCGGAAAAGGAGGAGAGCAGCTCCTCTTCGTCCAGCAGCTCGTCGAGCAGCGTCAGCAAGCCTGGCAATACCGGGAATACTGGCAGCAGCGGCAACAAGGTAAACCCCGATACCGGCCGGTAACCCAGTTGTTTTCTCCGCACAGAATCAGACAGGACCTCCCCAATGGGAGGCCCTGTCTTTTTGTTTTGCCATGGAATGGGCGGTTTTTCTGGCACGAAAATGATTACAAAATGGTAACAACTCCATATTGAGCCGATCGGTCTGCTCCGGTATAATGGATTCATCGGGCAGCAGCCCGGAGCAAGAACCAACTGCCGGGAGATCCCGGCTGCGGATACAGGGAGGAAAAACCATGAACAAGAGCAAGATGATGCACCGGTCTGCAGCGGCTGTGCTGGCAGCCCTGATGATGGCAGCCGCCGGTACCACCGCACTGGCGGCAGAAACCCCCGGCCTTTCGCTGGGGCAGGATGGGGCGGTGGCAGCTGGGATCAGTCTGCTGCAGCCGGACAGCACCTACTATTTCCCGGTGCAGTATACCCATCCGGATGGGCGCACCGTGGTGCTTCCGGCTTCGGAGGCGGAGGCGCTGGAACTGGAGGTGAAGGAGGGAACGGCCCTGGAGAGCGCCGCCGTCCGCACCTGGAACGGCCGGTGCTATGTCCGGGTGGAAACCGCCGGGGAGATCCGGGACGGGGACACCCACGGGGCGGAACTCACCCTGCGGTACAGCCGCCGGGAGGGGGCGGAGCTGGATGTCGCGGTCACAGCCGGGCTGCGGCAGGCCAATCTCTCCTCGGTGCAGGCCGGGGAACCAGTGGCGGTGCGGCCGTATATGCCGCTTTACACCGTGCCGCAGCAGATGGAGCTGGCCCGGCTCAACCGCTGGCGTCCGGTGACCTTTACCGGGGAGGGGTGGAGCTTTACCGGCACCCTCACCGCCAGGGACACGGTGGATTTCTCGGCGACACAGGAGAGCATCCCGGCGGTGAAGCGGTTCCTGCAGGGGGCGCCGGCGGTCTATCTGGGGTTCCCGGGCGGCGGCAACTTCCAGAACGGCCGGCTCACCATCGACCTCAGCCAGTTCCGGACCCAGCTGGATGGGCCGGTTTATGCCTACCGCTACCTGTACGGACGGCTCTACCGGGTCCCGGCCATCCATGATGCCGAGGCGAACACCGTCACCCTGTCGGTGACCAACCTGGGGCGGTATGTCCTCACCGGGGAGAAGTTCCCGGAAGCCACCCCGGTGGACTGACCCGGCACAGAACAGCAGCGCACCCCTGTGAGAGGAAATCCGCTCACAGAGGTGCGTTTTTGTCACTTCTACAAAAAATCGGGAGTTTTTTTATCGGATTGTAAATAGTTTTTCACAAAACCTCTATGCTATAATGGAGGTGAAAAACAAGCGAAAAGAGGGAAGCGTATGAGCCAACAGAAACTGTGTACCGTATCGGAACTAAAACGGAAGATCGTTCAGTTTGCGCTGGTGGTGGCTGTGCAGGTCGCTCTGGTCCTTTGTCTTGACCTGTTTGCCAATGGGCTGGTGGGGTTGGGGCCGCTGTGTCTTCCCATCGGGGTGGCAGGGTACCGCTATGGCGGAAGGGTCTGCCTGCTGACCGTTTTTATGCCGGGAATGACCGTCTGGAACCTCAATGAGGCGGTGGACGAGGCCAAAAAACAGGAGCCGCTGGACTGGGATGCCCTGATCCTGCAGCTTTCGGAGATCTGCCGCAAGGCGCTCCGACGGCTGCCCGGCGCACTGTTGGTGATTCCGTTTCTGTTCCTGGTAGAGTGGATGCAGGCCGGTACCCTTCATTCCATTCCGCTGGCAGTGGTCTATGCCCTGCTGGTGCTGCTGGACTTCTGGATGGTTCGTCGGTTTTGGTTGATGCTGCCGCTGCCGGAGGCTGCGCCAAAGCCGGAGTCGGGGAGGCCGGTCCTCCGGAGCCGGGAGCAGGCCGATGATCTCCGCTCCCTCCAAAGGGGTGCCCG
Source organism: uncultured bacterium (assembly GCA_934845495.1). Lineage (GTDB taxonomy): Bacteria > Bacillota > Clostridia > Oscillospirales > Ruminococcaceae > Avimicrobium. Next base: position 3,754 of record CAKWRB010000009.1, on the reverse strand, counting down.
GAACTTCCTCTTTCTGGGGGCAGTCGAGCTTATTATAGTGGCTGTACCGCTGGTTCAGGCGGGGCTTACTCTGCAGATGATTTCCTTGCGTCCGCGCCTTACAGCCAATATCCTTACTCTGTTGGGCTGCGGATGGCTGGCAGTGGAAATTATCCTGTGCGGCCGGGGAGTGTATAAACAAGTCAGTGCTTTGGACCCGGGAGACGGAAAAGACCTTCTGGAACAAAAGCTGGCCGACCTGATGAAGTTGCTCAAGGCAGCTCGGGAAAAGGTTATAATGACTGCATTTATGGTTCCGCTGGCTCTGGTTGCCGATCTGATCCGGAGCAATGCGGGTACCTCCCTGCCCTGGTTCGGGTTGGCGGTGGTCTACTACCTGCTGTTCGAGCTGCTCTGGCGGCGGTACAAAAAGCAGGTGGAACAGGTGGCGTCAGAAATCTGACCCCCATGCAAAAAAAGGCAGACACGATGGTGTCTGCCTTTTTTGGATGCTTTTTTCTGGTTTAGCGGTGGAACATCTTCCCGAACCGGTTCAGAAGGGTCTGTTTGGGCGGCTCGTAGGCCGGGAATTCCGGCAGATGGTCCATGAAGTATTTCTGGGAGGAGAGGGGAGGCCGGTCCACCTGGGTGGCGTCCACATACTCGTCGCTGGGCAGCAGCCGCCGGGCCTTGACATTGTCCGCCAGCAGAATATCCAGATAGTGGGAGAGCCAGCGCTTGAGGTCGGGGTCCTCCACCGGGCAGGCGATCTCCACCCGGCGGATCTGGTTCCGGGTCATGATGTCCGCCGACGAGATGTAGAGCTGCCGGAGCTCCCCATCGCCGAAGCAGTACACCCGGGAGTGCTCCAGAAAGCGCCCCACAATGCTGGTGACGGTGATGTTGTCGGTTTTGCCGGGGATACCTGGCAGCAGGCAGCAGATGCCCCGGACGATCAGCTCCACCCGGACACCGGCCTGGGAGGCCTGGGCCAGCTTGTCGATGAGTTCCCGCTCGGTGACCGAGTTGACCTTGATGATGATGTGCCCCTGCGGACCCCGGGCGATTTCGCCGTCGATCAGGCGCAGCAGATGGTCCTTCATGGTAAAGGGGGCCACCAGTAGCTTCTGGTAGCTGCTGTACAGGTCGCCCATGAGCATATTCTGGAAGAAGTTCACCGCATCCGCAGCAATGACCGGGTCGGCAGTGAGCAGGGCAAAGTCGGTGTAGAGGGTGGCGGTTTTTTCGTTGAAGTTGCCGGTGCCGATCTGGGTGACATAGCTCAGGCCGCCGTTTTTCTCCCGGCGGGTAATGAGGCAGATCTTGGAGTGGCACTTGTAGCCTTCGATTCCGTATACCACCCGGCAGCCGGCCTCCTCCAGCTCCTTGGCCCATTCGATGTTGTTCTCCTCATCAAACCGCGCCCGGAGTTCCACCAGCACGGTGACCGACTTGCCGTTTTCCGCTGCGGTGCAGAGGTGTTTGGCCACAGCCGAGTTGCCGGCCAGCCGATAGATGGTCATCTGGATGGAGAGCACCTGGGGGTCGTTGGCGGCCTCCCGGAGCAGCCCCAGGAAGGGCTGCATCGACTGGTAGGGATAGAACAGCAGGATATCCCGCTGCTGGATCTGGGGCCAGAGGGGGTGCTCCTTGGAGAGATAATCCGGATAGACCGGAGTGTATTCGGTGTAGTAGAGGGAGCGGTCGGCCTTATCCAGCTGATAGGCATACTTGAGGATCAGCGGGCAGGAGCAGATGTAGGTCTGCTGGGAATCCAGCTTGAGCTTCTGTTCCAGCAGCTTGCGGATCTCCGGGGCATCGCCCTGCATCTCCAGCCGTACCGGCGCCAGACGGCCGCGCTTGCGCAGGGCCTTGGTCATGTAATCCCGCAGGTCCTCGCTCTCGTCGTCGTAGATCCCGGCTTCGGCATAGTTGATGTCGGCATTCCGGGTTACCGAGACGATGCACTGCTCGGTGATGTGATAGGCCTTGAAGATCTTCCGCAGCTGGGAGAGGATCACCTCTTCGGTGCGTACATACTGGGCATTTTCGCCCGGCAGCAGGATAATGGGCGGCAGAGAATCGGGCACTTCCACGATCCCCAGCAGCGAGCGATCCTGGCCGGTGAGCATGGCAGCGGCATAGAGCGCCTTGTTCTTCAGATGGGGGAAGGGGTGGCTGCGGTCGATGATCTGGGGGGAGAGCAGCGGGAAGATACGGTCCCGGTACCAGTCCTGGATAAAGGAACGGTTTTTGCCCTCCAGTTCATCCGGCTTCCACTCCCGGACCCCTTTTTTCTGCAGTTCGGCAGAGATTTCAGCAAAGGCGGCATCCCGGTAGCGGATCAGCGGGCGCACTGCCTCGTAGATGGAGCCAAGCTGCTGCTGCGGGGTCAGACCGCTTTTGCTGTCGGTCTGTTTGGGCAGGGTGAGGTTCAGGTCGGTGAGGCTTCCTACCCGTACCATGAAGAACTCATCCAGATTGCTGGTGAAGATGGAGAGAAACCGGAGCCGCTCCAGCAGCGGCACATGGGGGTCCATGGCCTCGTCCATGACACGGGCATTGAACTTGAGCCAGCTCAGCTCCCGGTTTTGTGTATAGCTCAGATCCCAGGCTTTATCAGTTTTTGACACAGATATCCCTCCCTGACGCCGTAGCGGCTGATGTAGAGCTGTTCCTTGCACAGCTTGTGTGTGAGTGTTGTCATGATGATCACGCCGGGCAGAATGGTGTGTACCCGGTCGGGGCAGTTTTTCAGGATCAGCTTTCGGGCGGTGTTCTTGCGGTCCAGCAGCATCGAAGCGGTACGGTCCAGTTCTGCCAGGGTGAGCAGGCGGTTGCTCTCCGGCTTTTCCAGGTATTGATTGGCGATCTTCAGTACCGCCCGTGCAGTGCCGCCGATGCCGCAGATGAAGGGGTCGGGCTTTTTGGGCAGATCGGTCTTGCGCAGCTTCTTGCGTACCGCTGCTGCCAGGTCCTCAATTTCCGGGCGGCTGGGCCACAGCTCGGAGACATAGCGGTTGTATAGGTTCAACGACCCCATATCCAGACTCTGGGCGGAGATGATCTTGCCGTTTTCAAGCCGGACGATCTCGGTGCTGCCGCCGCCGATGTCAAAGACGGCGCCCCCAGCCAGCGGGCAGGTGAGCAGGGCGCCAATGCAGCCGTAGCGGGCTTCCAGCTCACCGGAGATCACCTCCACCTCCAGCCCGGTGCTTTCCCGGATGGCGGCCAGCACCTCCTCAGTGTTGCGGATGTTGCGCAGCGAGGCGGTGGCAAACACATGCATCGGCACCGACCCGAACTGAGCCAGCAGCCGCTGGAATCCCCGCAGGGCCGAACAGGCCACCTCGATCCCGGCCCGGCTCAGCGAACCGCCCTGGATGTAGTTTACCAGGCCGGCCATGCGCTTTTCCGAGAACAGCGCCTGAAATCCACCCTGTTCCTGCACATCATAAAGTGTCATGCGGATGGTGTTGGAGCCGAGATCCACCACGGCAAAATTGATCTGCGGTCCGGCAGTTTTGATCAGTTCCATAAAATCATACTCCCCCAGTTTCTATATTCATTGTATCGAGGTTCGATGTCCGATGGGATATATTTGTGTTAATTTTGTGTAAAGTTGGAAAAGCAAGCCAAATTTGGACGAACCCTCCCGAAAAAAACGCAACACTCCGCAGAGCTGTGCCGCTGCGGAGTGTCCTGGAATCATAAAATAATGAAGTTAGGCATCATGCTCGCAGTAGAAGCACTTGCAATGAGCATGGGTATCGTC
>CAKWRB010000008.1 GCA_934845495.1 uncultured bacterium | reverse complement strand
TTCATCACCAGTGCCACTATAACAAAGGACAGATCGTCCTATTGACATTATGGACTATTTGTCCTAAAACAGTTGCCTGGAGGTGAATCTATGCACCAGAATTCCGAGCCGGACTGGAAGGAGCTGTACCTCACCCTGTTCCGATCCAGTGAACAGGCCATACAGCTCCTGATCCAGGCGCAGCAGGCATGTGAGGAGGCGGTCCTGGCCGTCGGTGACGGGGAGAAGTCCCCGGAAACCAAAAAGAGGCTGTAACATACAGCCTCTTTTTTTTCTGTTTGACCGAGCCGGGTGCTTAGAAGGAGAGATCCATCAGACCGGCCATGGCCAGAATATAAATCTTCAGCGCACTCAGCATAAACTCGGTGTTGACACCCTCGTTGGCGCCGTGCATGTTGCCCACAAAGGCGGGCTTTTCGGCATCGTCGTCCGGGCCGAAGCTCACCGCATTGGCAAAGTGACGGGCATAGGTGCCGCCGCCCATGGTGAAGGGCTTCTTATCGCTGCCGGTGACGGTGCGGTAGGCATTCATCAGCACATCGATGGCCGGGGATTCGGGGTGGATGTAGAAGGGCTTGTTCACCCGGCTGGGAACGAACTCGGCATGGCCGGTGGCAGCCAGGGCCTGGCTCTTTTGGATGAGCTCCTCACCGGTGATGGCGGTGGGGAAGCGCACATCGATGCTCTGGCGCAGCACACCGTCCTCCATGGTGATGGTGCCGCCGATGCAGGTCAACGGATCAAAGAACTCGTCCTGGCAGGCGATGCCGAAGGAGGAACCATCGGTGCAGGAGAGCAGGGTGCGCAGCATGGCAAGGTACTCGTTCTCCGCAGAGGTGCAGAGGTGGTTATCCAGCAGATAATTCACCACCAGACCAATGGCATTCACTGTGCCCTGGGGCTTGGAGGCATGGCCGCCGATGCCGTAGCCGGTGATGCGGACACAGTCGCCCTCAGCGGCGAGCTTGACATTTTCAGTCTCCTGCAGGGAGGCAAAGTCCGCCTTGACCAGCGCCGAAGCACGGTCGGGCACCACATTGCCTGCCACACCGCCGGCAAAGTCCCGGAGATTGCCCGAGAGCTTCTGGCTGACAAAGACACCGCCGAAGCCGCCCTTTTCGCCATAGCCCACCGGGAATTCGGCATCGGGGGTGAAGCAGAAGGCCGGCATGGGGTTGCGTTCCAGGTAGTAGTCCACATCGGTCATACCGGTTTCCTCACTGCAGCCCAGCAGCACCCGCAGGGTATAGGGCAGGGTCTCGCCGGTCTGGTCGCAGTACTCCTTGAAGAACTTGGCCATGTAGAGGGTGAGCAGAGCCGGGCCCTTGTCGTCGCTCACACCGCGGCCAATGAGCCAGCCCTCCTTTTCGATCATATCGAAGGGATCGCTGTCCCAGCCGTTGCCGGCCGGCACCACATCCAGATGGGTGATGGTGGCCAGCTGGGTGTCGCTGTCGCCCTTTACATCGGCATAGCCCATATACCCATCACATTCCCCGGTGGAAAGACCCAGATCCCGGGCGATTGCCAGGGCGGCGTCCAGCGCCTTGCGCACGCCTGCGCCATAGGGGGCATTCGGCTCGGCCGGGGCCTCCACGCTGTCGATGTCGATGACCGTCTTCATATCCCGGAGCAGCGCCTCCCGGTTTTCGGCAATAAAGGAATCCACATGCTCCTGGATCCACGCTTGATTCATCATTGTTGTAACCCTCCTTGAAGAGATTTTGTTTGCTTACCTACCATTATAGTGGATTTTGCCGGGGAATCAACCGCCCCCCTGAAAAATACAGAAAACCGCCCAAATTTATCCGGAGTCTTCCGGTCACACTGCCGAAATATTCCGAGCCGCCTTGCAGGGAATTGCGAAACCTGCCATACTGAAAGGGAAGAAAATCTGCTGCCGGAGGTGCTTTGAAATGATGAAACGCGCCCTGATCGCCCTGCTGACGCTGGTGCTCTGCCTGAACCTGTGCGCCTGTGCGCCCAAACCGGACCCCGCTGCCGCTGGAGAAATCTCTGGCAGCTCCCAGCCTGCCGATGAGCCGGAGGAACCTGCCGCGCCGCCGGTCTCCCCGGAAAAGCCTCTGCCGGAGGAGGAGAGCGGAAAACTGCCGCCCAGCGAGGAAAATCCATCTGATTGGGCGCCGCCTGAACCGGAACAGCGGATTGACCCCTGGGCAATTCAGGAGAAGCGTTCCCTGACCGTCCGTGTGGTGGACGAGGAGGGGAATCCCTCTCCGAACATTTCTGTAACCGTTGGTGAAGCTTTTGAAAAGATGGAAGGGATTAGCGTTACTGATTCCTGGGGAGAAAACTGGACCACTAATATAAACGGCATTACAAATCCCTTTGAAAATATGCCTGTCATGCCCATCTGTATCATGTTGGAAAACCGCTCAATCCCAGCCAGCGACCCCTTGCGCTTCCAGGAGCACTACTACACCGCCGAAGAGGTCGCTGCCCTGCCTGAGGAACTGACGCTGACCTTTGAAGGGCCAAACCATATCGAAGCCACCGAGGAACTCTGCCCCACGGTCCTGGAGTTCCGGGTCACCGATGAAGCGGGCCAGCCCCTTGTCAATGCCGATGTGGAGTTCTACTGTTCGCTGAACCCCAACAACGGAAAGGACGGAAAATTCCTGGACGACTACCCGGTGCTGGACAACATCGAGGGTGTCTGGGAGGGGGATAAGGTGCTCACCGCCGGCGGCTATACCGATGCCAACGGAGTCTATCTCTACGGATTCCAGTCGAAGGCTGGCAGCCGGGATGGGTTCCGGTACATTGCCCGGGCCAGCTATAACGGAAAAACCGGCCCCCAGGAGGAAGTGGAACTGAAGGGTGGACGCACCGTTCTGGAACTGACAGTTGGACAATAAGCCTGCCAATCTCTATACAAACCGCAAAAAACGCATAGAATATTCCTCTGCGTTTTGATTTGTGGGGAAATCTTGCCGGGGAGGGCGGTTTTTGATAAAATAGAGGGAGAACGAGGTGGGGGAACCGGGCCGCTCCGTGCTGCCAGCCCCCGTAAAATTCACCCCGGTTCTGAAAGGAGACTGACCATGCCGCAAGTTATTGTAAAGGGAATTTCCCGGGAAAAGACCGCCGCTCTGGCGCCCCGGATCGCCGAGACCGTTTCGTCCATCATCTCGGTGCCCCGGGAGTGGATCGTGGTGGAGCACAACGAGGTGGCCTTCTTCCGGGGCGGAGTGGCCGACCCCCAGTCCGCCATGGTGGTGATCCAGTGGAAGCAGCGCCCCAAGGAACTGCAGGAGCAGGTGGCAAAGGCCCTGGCAGACCTGCTGCTGGCCGAGGGCTCCAGGCCGGTGGAGGTCATCTACCAGAACCTCAATATGGACGACTTCTACGAATACAAAGGGGAGTAACCCATGTCGAAATGCCGTATCACAGTGGTGAAAAAGGAGCTTTATGCCGATCTGGTGACCCAGTACTGTGACCCTGCCACCGTTCCCTGTGAGGTGTTCCAGGTGGGCGATGTATTCCTGGTAGACCGGAAGAACTATTTCCAGATGGAGTTTGAAAAGCCCTTCTGCTCCGAAGCCTGGCATGCCATCAGCCCCTATGTATTCACCATGCTCCAGGGCGGAGAACCCAGCTGGGCTGTGAACCACACCATTCTGGCCTGCTGCAATGATGGCGCCCGCCCGGTGGTGTTCAAGCTGGAACGGATAGACGATTGAGACAACCGGGTTTCACCCCCACAAAAAAGGACTGTCGTAAAACGACAGTCCTTTTTTTCATACAAATCTTCTTACAGCTTGAGGGCACCCTGCTCCAGCATCGACTGGAGGGCGAGCTTGAGGCCCACCTTGCCCGAGGGATAGGTGAGGGCTCCCTGCATCCAGGCGGCATATGGCTCCCGGATGGGGGCATCGGCGGACAGCTCGATGGAGGCGCCCATGATAAAGGCGCCGGCTGCCATGATGACCTGACTTTCGTAGCCGGGCATATCCCAGGGTTCGGGGGTGACATAGGCATCCACCGGCGCACCCTTCTGCACACCCTGGCAGAAGGCCACCAGCGACGGCTCATCGCCCAGGGTGATGGCCTGAATGATGTCGGTGCGCTGCTCGTCCCAGCGGGGGGTGACCGCATAGCCCAGATTCTGGCACACGGCCGAGGTGAGCACCGCTGTACGCACAGCCGAAGCCACCACGGTGGGCGCCAGGAAGAGCCCCACAAACATATTGCGGCTTTCGCCCAGGGTACAGCCCACCTCCTTGCCGACACCCGGTGCGGTGAGCCGATGGGCACACAGCTCCACCAGGTCGGCACGGCCAGCAATGTAGCCGCCGGTGCGGGCAATGCCGCCGCCGGGGTTCTTGATGAGCGAACCGATGATGAGGTCGGCTCCCACCTCGGTGGGCTCCTGCCGCTCCACAAATTCGCCGTAGCAGTTATCCACCATGACGATGGTCTCCGGGCTGGCAGCCTTGACCAGCTCCACCACCCGGGCGATTTCCGCCACAGTCACCGACGGGCGCAGGGTATAGCCCCGGCTGCGCTGGATGTATGCCACCCTGGCCCCCTGTACCGCTGCGGGAATGGCATCGAAGTCGATGTGGCCATCGGCGGCCAGCTCCTGCATCTGGAAGGTGACACCCCACTCCTTGAGGCTGCCATGGCCTTCGCCCCGAAGCCCGACGACCTCTTCCAGAGTATCGTAGGGGCGGCCGGTGAGCGAGACAATGGTATCCCCCGGGCGCAGCACACCGAACAGGGCAGTGGTGAGGGCATGGGTACCGGATACAAAGTTGTGGCGGATCAGGGCATCTTCACAGCCGAAGATGTCGGCCAGTACAGCGTCCAGCGCCTCCCGGCCGATGTCGCCATAGCCATAGCCGGTGGTGCCAGCAAACATCGGCTCACTCACCCGGTTCTTGATGAAGGCGGCCAGTACCTTCTGGGCATTGTAGTCGGCGGTTTCATCGATCTGCTGGAAGATGGGGGCACACTGCTCCTCGGCCTGGCGGCAGAGGGCTTCGATTCGCTCATCTATCTGGAAAAACGGTTCTTTCATGGTAATCTGATCTTTCCTCTTTTCTGTAAAATATCTGTATCTGAAATCCGGCTCCTGCCGGAGAAAAAACAGGTGAAAACGGGCTGGACCTTCCAGCCCTGACCGGGGTATTCCCCCGGGAAAAGGCGAGTGCTGGTTTCTGTGCAGCAGGACTGTTCGTGTGCAGGGGCAGGTTCGCTTTTCTGCCGGTTGCCTGCTGCCGTGCCGCAGCATTTTTTCAAAGCCCACAGGGGAGAGCTGAAAACGCACAGGCATAGGGCTTGGAAACTTCCGCCAGACAGTCGCCCGGCTACAAATTTATGCAGAGCGAACTCGCAGCATCGCAGCAGTTCCCCCAAAAACAAACTGGCAACAGCAGATTTGCAGTGCCGCAGCGCATCTTCTCAAATCCCACAAATTGGGTAGAGCGAACTCGCAGCACCGCAGCAACGCTCCCCAGAAGCTCACGAATTTGCACAGCAAATCCGCAGTGCCGCAACGCTCCTCCCAACCCCTCACGAATTTGGCAAAGCCAAATTCGCAGTGCCGCAGCGCAACTTCTCAAATCCCACGAATTTGCGGTAGCAAATTCGCAGTGCCGCAACGCATCAGCGTTGCGGCCAGTAGATTGCCGAACACCGCTCGGCGCAGGGGGTGAAGCCCAGGCCGGTGTAGTAGTCCACCAGGTCGGGTTCGGCGGCGGTGAGGTAGGGGGTGCAGTCCAGATAGCGCACATACTCCAGGCACCGGCGGATGCACTGCCGGGCCAGCCCCTGCCCCCGCCAGGCCGGCAGGGTGGCCACCGAGCTGATCATCGCCGACACCGGCGAGATGTTGTACACCCCGGCGGTGGAGACCAGCTCCCCCTCCCGGCAGAGGCCGCAGAGGAAGCTCTCCGCCTTTTTGATGCGGGCAAAGGTATCCACATACCAGCCCGGGAAGGGGCTGTTCTCCCGGAAGCCCTCGAAGCACTGGCAGATCACCTCGTACATCTCCCGCAGCTCCCGGTTCTCCACAAAGGCATCGGCATCGCAGTCCAGGTGGTCGCTGTAAATAAAGTTCCGGTCGCTGAGCACCGCCGCCGGCGGGAAGCCCGGCTGACCCTCCCGGTCAAAGTCGTAGGTCATCACCGTCTGGCGCTGGCGCAGTCGGTAGGGGATCCGGGGGAGCAGCTCGTCCATGATGGGGGTCAGGCATTCCACCTCCATGGCGCCGCTGCCCGCTACAAACTCGGCCAGCTCCTCGAAGTCCACCTCCAGGTCGCAGGCGATGCACAAAGTGCCCTGATACCGGGCTGCCACCCCATGGGGATAGCCCAGATGGTTGCCTGCTGCAGGGAAATCGGGGTTCTTTTTATCCGAATAGAGGATCCACAGGTCGCAGAAGGGGTAGGCATTGGCATAGCAGCAGTACCAGCTGCAGATCCGTGCCCCGATGATCGGTTCCACACAGCAGAGGTCGAGGAATTCCTCCCCCTGCAGGGGATTGAGGTAGGCGATCACAGCTCACCCGCCCGGCTCACGGCCAGACGCACCAGGGCAAGGGTGTTGTCGATATCCTGTTCCGAGGCGGTGACTGCCTGGCTGTGCAGATACCGGCAGGCCACCGAAATGCCCATGACCTCGGCGCCGGCACCGGCGGTCTGCACCGTCCGGGCCTCATTGCCGCCGGCGATGAGCGTCTTTTTCTGGGTGGGAATCCCGGCTTCGGCTGCCAGATCCTCCAGCCAGCGGGTGAGCCGCCGGGGATAGATGGTGCCGCGGTCCATGTAGGAGATCACCGGGCCGGACCCCACCACCGAAACCCGCTTGGCCTCGTCGTTGCCGGGCAGATCGGAGGCGGTGGTGGTCTCCAGGATCAGGGCGATGTCCGGTTTTACGGCATTGGCCGCTGCCTTCGCGCCGATGCAGCCAGTCTCCTCCTGGACAGTGAATGCCCCGGTGAAGCTGACCTCGCTCTCGGCGAGGAGCAGCTCCAGCAGGAAGGCACAGCCCAGCCGGTTATCCAGCGCCTTGGCCCGGACAAAGCCCTCGCCGAACCGGGCATAGTTCTGGGAAAAGCTCACCCGGTCGCCCAGGGCGACGGCGGCTGCCGCCTCCTCCCGGGACTTTGCGCCGATGTCGATGTAGAGGTTCTCCGGGTCGGGGGCGGCAGTGCGCTCAGCCGACTTCTGCTGATGTACGGCCTTGAGCCCCACCAGGCCGGGGAGCAGCTTTGACCCCACATACACCCGCTTGCCTGCCATCACCTCGGGGGAGACACCGCCCACCGCTGCAAAGCGCAGCAGGCCGCTCTCCTCGATGTGGGTGACAAGGTAGCCCACCTCGTCCATGTGGGCGGTGAGCAGCAGCTTTTTGGCCGGGGTGTTCCGGCCGGTCTTTTCCACGATAAGGTTGCCCAGGGCATCCACCCGGCAGGCACAGTCTGCCCGGCCCTCCAGCGCCCGGAGGAGATACTCCCGTACCGCGTCCTCCTGGCCGGATACGCCCGGCAGGGCGGTGAGTTCCCGGATCCGTTCGGTCAATTGCATATCAGTTTCCCTCCTTTGCAAGGTCGGTGAGGTAGGCCACCAGCAGTTCGGCTGTCAGCCGGACATCTTCCGGGGCCACCGTCTCCACCGGGGTGTGCATATACTTCTGGGGAATGGAGAGGAGCACGGTGCGCACTCCGCAGCCCGAAGCCGCAATGCAGTCGGCATCGGTGCCGGTGGAGCCATTCATCACTTCAAACTGCAGGGGCAGGCCTTGCTCCCTGGCCACCCGGCGCACCCGGTCGGTTTCGGCATTGTCCAGAATGGGGGCGATGCCCAGCATGGTGCCGCCGCCCATTTTACCGCAGTTTTTCGAGGAGACATCGGGTGTTATCCCAAAGGAGACATCCAGCGCCACCGCATAGTCCGGGGCGATCTCCCCGGCGGCAGTGGCCGCCCCCTGGGAGCCGATCTCCTCCATGGTGGTGAAGGCATAGGAGAGCTCCAGCGGAAGCTGCTTTTCGGCCAGCTCCTCGGCTGCCAGAATCACAGCGGCACAGCAGGCGCGGTCGTCCAGTGCCTTGGCGGAAACGCTGCCGTCCAGCAGCACCGCCGGTTCGCAGTCGATGGTCACCCGGTCGCCGGGGCAGACAAGCTCCCTGGCCCGATCGCCGGACAGCCCCAGGTCCACTGCCACCTCGTCCGAGGCAGGCAGCTCCTTTTCCTCCTTGCGCAGATGGGGCGGAATAGAGGAAATCACCCCCGACAGCGGGCCGGCGGCGGTGTGCACCGTCACACAGGAGGAGGCGTAGAGCTTGCGGTCTACACCGCCCACCTGGCTGACCCGCAGGAAGCCGTTCTCCTCGATGTGGGTGACCAGAAAGCCCACCTCGTCCATGTGGGCAGCGGTCATCAGTTTTTTGGGGGCGCCGGGGTTCTGGACGGCAATCACATTGCCAAGGGGGGTTCTCCGGCAGGCTGCCACCGGTGTGAGCAGCGCTTCGATCTTATCCGCAATACCGCCCTCCTCGCCGGATACACCGGTGCAGGCGGACAGCTCCAGCAGCAGCTGGCGGATCTCCTCGATGGTTCGCATAAAAGGCCTCCTTCCTGTTCTCTCCCCTTCGGGCGAGAACGGGTCGTCTCTCTTGTAAAATTTATGTAAAAGCACCGGGTTTGGGGCAGATTCCTGCGCCGGAACACCGGTTTTTTGTCATAGGGGGAGGGGTGTTTTCTCCGGCTCAGCGGAGCGCCTGGACCAGCTCCTTGAAGTGCCGTCCCCGGACCTCAAAGTTCGGGTAGGCATCAAAGCTGGCACAGGCCGGGGAGAGGGAGACAATGTCGCCGGGGGCCGTCTCCCGCCGGGCGATGGACACCGCATCGGCCAGGTCCTTCGCCCGGAGGATCCGGCACTGGGCCGGGTCGTATTTGGGGCTTGCCTTCACTGCCGCCTCGATCTTGTCGGCAGTGGGGCCGGTGAGGATCAGCAGCTTCACCCGCTCTGCCACTGGGTCGGCCAGCGGCTCGAAGGGGATCTTCTTATCGTAGCCGCCGGCGATGATGCACAGCTTCTGCTGGAAGCTCAGCAGGCCGGCGATGGTGCGGGTGGGGTTGGAGGCGATGGAGTCGTTGTACCACTTGACGCCGTGCAGCTCCCGCACAAATTCGATGCGGTGCTCCACCCCGGCAAACTCCTGCGCCACTGTGCGGAACAACTCGGGGGGAACCTCGCCCCACAGCGCCGCGATCACACCCAGGAAGTTCTCCACATTGTGCAGGCCGGGGATCCGGATCTCCTGCATCGGGAAGAGGGCGGTATCGCCGGTTTCGTCCACATGGTGCAGCACTCCCTCGGCATCGAGGTATGTTCCACGGGAAACTTTTTCCCGGCGGGAGAACCAGTACAGATCCCCCCGGACCTCCTCCGCCATAGAGCGGGTGATATCGTTATCCCAGTTGAGGACGGTGCGGCTGAAGGCATCCTGATGGAGGTAGAGGTTCTTTTTGGAATCCACATACTCCTGCATATCCTTGTGCATATCCAGATGGTTGGGCGCCACATTGGTGATGAGGGCGGTATCCGGGCTGCGGCGCATCGAGATGAGCTGGAAGCTGGAGAGCTCCACCACGGCGGCGTCCTCCGGCTTGACCTGGTCGATGATGGGCAGCAGCGGCGCACCGATGTTGCCGCCCAGATGCACCGTTCTGCCCGACCGGCGGAGCAGCTCAGCGATGAGGGTGGTGCTGGTGGTCTTGCCGTCCGAGCCGGTGATGCCATACACCGGGCAGGGGCAGAGCGCCAGGAACAGCTCCAGTTCGCTGGTGACGGCTACGCCCCGGCGGCGGGCTTCGGTGAGTTCGGGAGTGTAGTACTTCATGCCGGGGGTGCGGAAGAGGATCTCCTCCGAGATATCGGAGAGATAGTCCGCCCCGAGCATGAGGCGAACCCCCATCTGCTGCAGCTCCTGGCCGAAATCTCCCAGCTCGGACAGGCTGCGGCGGTCCCGGACGGTGAGCCGGGCCCCGGCGGCGGCATACTGGCGGATCAGCTCCCGGTGGCTGACCCCCACCCCGATCAGGCCGATGGACCGGGTTTTTATCATGGAATGATACTGTTCCAGTGTCAGTTTCATTGGAAACGCTTCCTCTCTTGTGGAGTGAACATTGGGAAAAACCTTCTCCCTTGCTATTGTATCCCCGGTGCAGCCAAAAAAATCCCTGTTCCGGACGGCTGCGGGGCGTTTTTCTGCAGTGGGTACCGCAGGGATACCCTCATTATAATCGTTCCGGCCGGTGATGGCAACCTTTTCCCCGGCCCGGACAGGCAAACCGCCCTGTTCCAGCTAAGGAACAGGGCGGTGGGCTGGGTCAGCGGTGGTATTTGCCGGTGAGGGCGATGGGGGTGATCTCCACCAGGGCGGTACCGGCGATGCGCTCCTCAGGGATGGGCAGCTCCCGCAGCGACGGGGCATACTTCTCGGTGATGGCCAGCAGCCGCCGGCGCTTTTCCTGAGGATCCTCCACCAGGCGGGCCTTGCCCCGGAGGACGGCGCACTCATAGGCGGCATCGGCCAGGCAGGGGTTTTCGGCCCCCTCGGTGAGGATCCCGCCAAATTCCCAGACGGTGAACGAAACGCGGTCGTCCCGGGCGATGTTCTCCAGCTTTTCGCCGGCGGGCAGGCCGTGGAACCAGAGCCTGCCATCCTGCCAGAGGTAGTGTACCGGCACCCCATAGGGGGCACCATCGGCACCCGAGGTGGAAAGCACACCCACCAGGCCGCGCCGGAGCAGAGCCTCGGTGGCTTCGGGAGTCATGGAAAATTCTTTCATACGATGCTGCATCACTGAAAATCTCCTTTCATTCCCAGATCCTGTTACCCTTATCTTACCACACCGGGTGGTGGGCTGTCACCTGCCCGGCACGGCAAAAAACAGGCAGCGGGAAAATTCCCACTGCCTATTTGGACATTACAGTTCGATTTTGCCGTAGAGCGGCTTGTCCTCGGCTTCCTTCAGGGGAACCTTGGGAGCTGCCTGCTGCTCGGAAACGGGGGCTGCTGCCTCTGCCGGACGGTTATCCCGGCGGCGGTCACCACCGCGTCCACCCCGACGGCCACGGCCGCCATGTCCGCTGCCCCGACGATCGTCCCGGGGCTTGCGGGGGGTCAGCGAGCTGATTACCACCCGGCGGTTGGGCTCATCCCCGATGGAGGTGGAGGCTGCGCCTTCCACACCCGCTACCGCCGCATGGATGATCCGGCGGTCGTAGGGATTCATGGGCTCCAGGGTGGTGCTGCGGCCGGTGCGGACCGCATTTCTGGCCATCTTCACAGCCAGCTCCTCCAGGGTTTTGGTGCGCTTTTCCCGGAAGTTGCCGCTGTCCAGGTTCACCCGGACATAGTCGCCCTCGCCGCGGTTGGCGGCCAGGCCGGTGAGCACCTGCAGGCTGTCCAGGGTTTCGCCCCGACGGCCGATCACCACGCCCAGGTCACTGCCCTCGATGAGCAGCACCAGGGTATCCTCCCGCGTCTTGGGGGTGATGGTGAAGTCCTTGACCTCCATGGCCCCCAGCACCTCGCTGAGGTAGGCCACGGCCAGGTCTGCCTTGGTCTTGACGGCCTCGGGGATCTCATCGCTGAGCTCAGGCAGGGGGCGCATCGGCTCGATCTCCGGCTTCTTCTCTGCCGGCTTTTCCTGCCGGGGCTTCTCCTGCCGGGGTTCAGCCTTGGGCTGCTTCTCCTGCCTGGGTTTCTCCTGCCGGGGCTCGGCCTTGGGCTTTTCCGAACGGGTCTCCGGCTTCTTTTCTGCCTGGGGTTCGGCCGGCTTTTCAGCCTTCTTTTCCCGGCGGCCCTCCTGGGGACGGTTGGCCCGGGGCTCCGGGGTGCCGTCCTCCCAGGTCACCTTGACCTGAGCCGGAGTGGTACGCAGGCCGAAGAAGCTCTTCTTGGCCAGGGCCAGGATCTCGAACTCAATTTCCGAACGCTCGCAGCCCAATGCCGCACAGGCTGCTTCGATGGCTTCGTCCACCGTTTTGCCGGTGCCGATATATTCTCGTTTCATCTGTGTTCCTCCTCTTGATACAGAGCGCTGTATAGCTGCCGGGGATCAGACCCGGCGGCGGGAACCGTTCCGATGAAGGGATCCGCTCTTATTCCAGATCCTCGTCCGAAACATCCACATATTCTTCGCCGTACCGTTCCGCATCCCGGCGACGGGCTGCAGCCAGCTTCATGCGGTTGATCTCCTTCTGGGAGAGCGCCTTTTCGTCCACCTCGTCATTTTCGACCAGGTCGATCAGCGATTCCTCTTCCACTTCAGCCGGAGCCTTGTGCTTCTTCTTGCCGTCCTTGGCGGCCTCGGCAGCCTGGCGGTTCTTTTCCGCCTGCTTTTCCTTGGCGGCCTTGCGGGCCTCGATCTTCTCCTGGCGCTCGGCCTCCCGCTGGGCTTCCAGCTCGGCCTTGGCCTTGGCAGCCATCTCGCGGGGGTTATAGAGCTTGCCCAGTACAAAGGTCTGCAGCAGGGCCAGGGCGTTGGAAAGCACCCAGTAGATGCCTACGCCAGCCGGTACCTGGAAGGAGATCCACACTGACATCAGCGGCATCATGAACATCATCATGCGGTTCATGGCAGCGGTGGAGCCATCGTCGCCCATGGCATTGTTCTTCATCGACAGCATGGACATGGCAAAGGAAGTAAGACCCGACAGCAGCGGAATGAGCAGGAACACATTGAGTGCAAAGGTCGGGGTGGTGCCCAGGTCCAGGCCGAAGAAGGTGAAGTCAAAGCTCTGGATCTGGTTTACAAAATCGCCGCCGATGGAGGCAAAGGCCGACGGATTCTGTGCCACCGCACTGATGACACTCATCTCCTTGCTGTACCGGCTCATGCCGCCCTCACCCAGCACGCTCTGGGCAATGGAGACGGCGTTGGAGATGGTGGCCGCATTCATGCGCAGCAGGTGGGTCAGGGGGTTGTAGATCACATCGATCAGACCAAAGAGGATGGGGAACTGGATCAGGGTGGGCAGACAGCCCGACATGGGGTTGTAGCCCTCTCTGGCGTAGAGGTTGGTGATCTCCTCATTCATCTTCTGGGGATTTTTGGCGTATTTCTTCTGGATCTCCTCCATCTTCGGGCGGAACATGGCCATCTTGACCATGCCCTTCTGCTGCTTGATGGACAGGGGCAGCAGGATCAGACGGGTCAGCACGGTGAACATCACCAGCGCCAGGCCGTAGTTCTGTACCAGCGAATAGCAGAAATGGAGGATCCAGCCAAGCGGGATACCGAGTATTCTCATTCTTTGTACTCCTTGTTATGGGTTGATTTGGTGCAAAGATAAATTCCCCTCTGAACTGGGCTCTGGAAGTAAAAGGAGGGGGCGAGCCAACAAAGACAAAGGGGAGAGGGGTGGGGTTCAGTCCGTATGGGGGCCGGGCCTCCGGCTGAAAAGGGAGAACTCCTCCGGGACGGGATCGTACCCGCCGGGGAAGAGGGGATTGCAGCGCAAAATCCGCTTAACAGCAAGAAACCCGCCCCTCAGCACGCCGAAACGGCTGATCGCCTGAAACGCGTAAGAGGAGCAGGTTGGATAAAACCTGCAGTGGGCAGGCGTATATGGACTGATACATCTCTGATAAAACCGGATCAGGGCAAGACAGAGCCCCTTGAACGGATTTTTCATCGGGCAGTCTCCTTGGTCCGGGCAGCATCGGCCTGCTGCGGCAGCATAATGGAACCCAGCTGCGATTTCATCACAGCCAGCACTTCCTGCATTTTCACCTCGCCGGTGGCGCCGCGGGCGACAAATACAATGTCATACCCCTGACGAAGCTGCGGCTCCAGCGTACGATAGGCTTCGCGGATAACTCGTCTGGCGCGGTTGCGTCTGCAGGCTTTGCCGATTTTTTTGGTGGCAGTGAAACCCACCCGGTTCACACCCAGCCGGTTCTTGAGGACATAGGTCACCAAGAGACGGTGTACCCGGCTCTTGCCCTTGGCATAAGCCCGTCTGAAATCCCTGTTCTCATTGAGCGTAACCGACTGCATGCAAACTCCTTCTGGCTTCTCTGCCCTGGTTGGTCTGCCGTAAGGCAGCAGAAAAAACAGACTCTTACCAATAACAAAACAGGACCACAAAGCGATCGTTTGCGGTCCTATAATATCTTAGTAAGACAGTCTTTTTCTGCCCTTGGCTCTTCTGCGAGCGAGCACCTTGCGACCATTTTTAGTTTTCATTCTCTTGCGGAAGCCATGCTCCTTCTTTCTCTGAAGCTTCTTGGGCTGATAGGTTCTAAGCATCAGGACACCCTCCTTTCAAAGCGAAACCTTGCAAGAATATAGTATAGCCTATCCCGGCGCCCGCTGTCAAGGCAAAAAGCAGGATTTTTTCCCGGAAAACCGCCTTTTTTCAAAACTTTTCCGGCATCCGCCCCAGTTTGGGCGCCCGCAGCCTATACTATTTATATATAATAGGCTGAAAACCCGTTGAAATCTTGAAAACAGGCGCGATCTATGGTATCATTTATGGGTGAATTTTGAACCATTTCCGGCTGTGTAAAATCCCGGAAAGTTTGTGGAAGATGAGTTTTCCACATTTTCCACCAAGTTATCCACACGCTATTCCCGGCCATTCCACAACCGGGCCGGGGAATAGTGGAATGATGAAAAATCGATGGAAGGAAAGAGTTGAGTTATGGAGTCCTTTGCGGAAGTTTTTACCCTCGTCAAGGAGTACTGCAAAAAGGAAGTCAGCCCCGTGCCCTACGACCTCTGGATCGCGCCGATCCAGCCGGTGGGCTTTGAGGACGGCAAGGCCAAGCTCTCGGTAAACAGCTCCTTCATGCAGGATGTGGTCTCCAAAAAGTACACCGATGTCCTCACCCGGGGCTTTTCCGAGGTGATGGGGTTCCCGGCGGAAGTGGAGATCCTCTGTGTGGAAAAGCCCACCGAGGTCAATCCCATCCTGGCTGCGGAGGAGCAGTCCGCCGCCTTTAACCGGTACAGCCCCGAGGAGATCGAAAAGAGCAGCCAGGGCGGCGACTACGAGTACACCTTCGCCACCTTTATCGTGGGCAATTCCAACAAGTTTGCCCATGCGGCAGCCCAGGCCGTGGCAGCCAATCCGGCCAAGGCCTACAACCCGCTGTTCATCTACGGCGGTTCGGGGCTGGGCAAAACCCACCTGATGCTCGCCATCATGAGCGAGA
Source organism: uncultured bacterium (assembly GCA_934845495.1). Lineage (GTDB taxonomy): Bacteria > Bacillota > Clostridia > Oscillospirales > Ruminococcaceae > Avimicrobium. Next base: position 6,870 of record CAKWRB010000008.1, on the reverse strand, counting down.
TCAAGCAGAACCACCCCGATTACAACTGCATCTACATCAAGGGTGAGGAGTTCACCAACCAGATTGTCGATGCCATCAAGAACGATACCACCAACGAATTCCACAACAAGTACCGAAGCGCCGATGTACTGCTGGTGGACGATATCCAGTTCATCGGCGGCAAGGAACGCACCCAGGAGGAATTCTTCCACACCTTTGAGACGCTGCACCAGAACGGCAAGCAGATCATTCTCACCTCCGACCGGCCCCCCAAAGAGATCAAGACCCTGGAGGACCGCCTCAAGACCCGGTTTGAATGGGGCCTGCTGGCCGATATCCAGCCCCCGGACTTCGAGACCCGGGTGGCCATCGTGCGCCGCAAGGCCGAACTGCTCGACCTGGATATGCCCCCGGAGGTGAGCGAGTACATCGCCAACAAGCTCAAGTCGAACATCCGCCAGCTGGAGGGTGTGGTGAAAAAGCTCAAGGCCTACAAGCTCCTGGTGGGCAGCCCCACCACCATCTTCATCGCCCAGAACGCCATCCGCGACATCTTCAACGACAGCCAGCCGATCCAGGTGACGGTGGAGCGCATCATCAGCGAAGTGGGACGCACCTACGGCGTCACCCCGGACGAGATCCGCTCCCAGAAGCGCACCGCCCACATCTCCACCGCCCGGCAGGTGAGCGCCTATGTGATCCGGGAGGTCACCCAGGCCTCGATGCAGGCCATCGGCGACGAGCTGGGCAACCGTGACCACTCCACCATCGTCTATGCCATCGGCCAGGTGGAGAGCCGGATGCGGGAGGACACCCACTTCAAGGAGACGGTGGAAGATATTGTGAAGAATATCCGGGACAGCTGATCTGCTCCGGTGCTGCTGCCGGTTTTCCGGCAGTTTTCCACAGTGAGAGGCCCCGATCCGGGTTTTGAACATATCCACTTGTTCCGGCTGTGGAAAACCGGCAGGAATTTCACTGGTACTTTTCCACCAAGTTTTCCGGAAAAACACCCAGAGTTCTCCACCGCTTTGAGAAATTTCCACACCGCCCTGGCCGGCCCGCCGGGAATCCACAGGGTTTTCCACCGGTCTGTCACAGAGTGCAAGCCCAGAAAAACCGCGTAATCATGCGGTTTTTTCCGGTTTTCAAGGTTTCGGCGGCCCCTACTCCTACTACTATATCATTATTACCTGTATAGATCTATAATCCGCTGTTTTTATGGACGATCTGCCAATAGAAAGACTGTCCTTCGGGGAAAACCAGCCAAGCCACTCCCGGTGTACCCCTCCTGGCAGGGTTCGGTCCACTGAGAGTGAAGGCGGTGTCCCGGAGCGGCGGATGCGTTCCCCTCTGCTTTTCGGGCAGGGCTGGGAACTGTGAGAAAGGAAGGTTTATCACCCATGAAGTTTTCCTGCGATAAGGCCGTGCTTTCGGCGGCTATCTCGAATGTATCCCGGGCCGTGACCACCCGGACCGCTCTGCAGGCCCTGGAGGGGATCCTGATCCGGGCGGAAAATGGCACCCTGACCCTGACCGGTTACGACCTGGAGCTGGGCATTACCACCGTGGTGCCGGCACAGGTGACTGAGGAGGGCAGCATCGTACTGGGCGCCCGGCTGTTCGGTGAGATGATCCGCAAGCTGGAGGGCGGCGAGGTGTTTGTTCAGAGCGACGACAAGCTGCTCACCGAGATCCGGGGCGGCGGCGCCGAATTCACCATTCTGGGCATGGATGCCGCTGACTACCCCGAGCTGCCCGGCCTGGGAGATGCTGAACGCCTCACCCTGCCCCAGCACGCCCTGCGCTCGATGATCGAGCAGACCCAGTTTGCCATCTCCCAGAACGACATCAAGCCGGTGCACACCGGGTCGCTTTTTGATGTGATGCCGGACAGCGTCACCGTGGTATCGGTGGACGGCTACCGCATGGCGGTGCGCCGGGAGCTGTGCCAGACCGGCCTGGAGACCCGCTTTGTGGTGCCGGGCAAGACGCTGGCCGAGATCGCGAAACTCCTCTCGGACGAACCTGCCGCCGAAGGGGAGCCGGAAAAGACTGCCTCGATCCAGGTGTCCCGGCAGTATATCCTCACCACCATCGGCAATTACAGCCTGGTTTCCCGGCTGCTGGACGGCGAGTTCCTGGATTACCAGGCCGCCATTCCCCAGGGCTCTTCCACCCAGGTGACCGTCTCCACCCGGGAGCTGATCGCCGCGGTGGACCGTGCCTCGCTTATCATCTCCGACCGGCTGCGCAGTCCGCTGCGCCTCAAGTTTGAGGAGAACAGCCTGCGTATCACCTGCACCACCTCGCTGGGCAAGGCCTACGACGAGGTGCCCTGCCACATCGAGGGCGCTGCCCTGGAGATGGGCTTCAACAACAAGTATGTCCTGGACGCCCTGCGGGCGGCGGACTGCGATGAGGTCTGCCTGCAGATCAGCGGACCGCTTTCGCCCATGAAGATGGTGCCGCCGGAGGGGGACAGCTTCCTGTTCCTGGTGCTGCCGGTGCGCCTGAAGACCGAACAGTAAACGGAAAAAAGAGATAAAGGAGGAAGTCGCCATGGAGCGTGAACAGATCGCCATCGACAGCGAGTTCATCAAACTGGACAGCTTTCTGAAATTTGCGGGCCTTGCCCAGACCGGCGGCCAGGCCAAGGATGCCATCCAGGCTGGCGCCGTGCTGGTCAACGGCGAGGTGTGCACCATGCGGGGCAAAAAGCTCCGCCCCGGGGACATCGTCACCACCCCGGATATTCCCGAGCTGGAATTCGAGGTCATCGCCCGTGCGGATCAATAGCCTTTCGCTGGAGCAGTACCGCAACATTGCCCGGTGCGAGATCCGGCCCGGCGAGGGGGTCAACCTCATCGTCGGGGACAACGGCATGGGCAAGACCAGCATGATGGAGGCCATCTGGCTGCTCACCGGGGCGCGCAGCTTCCGCAGCGGCCGGGAGAGCGACTTTATCCGCTGGGAGCTGGACCGGGAGACCCAGCGCAGCCGGGTGGCTGCCCGGGTGTGGACCGAGGGCCGGGAGCAGGAGCTGGAATATATCCTGTGGCCCCGCCGTCAGGCCAGGATCAACGGCATTGCCGAACCGGGGCGCAGCGCCTTTTCCGGCAAGCTGTGCTGCATGGTGTTTTCGCCCACCCACCTGGCTTTGGTGGAGGGCGGCCCGGCTGAGCGCCGGGACTTTCTGGACAGTGCCATCGGCCAGCTGCGCCCCCAGTACGGCAAGGTGCTCAGCGATTACAACCGGGCACTGGCCCAGCGGGGCACCCTGCTGCGGGAGGCCGCCCGGAACCGCAGCAAGCTGGACCTGCTGCCGGTGTTCGATTACCACATTGCCCGGCTGGGCAGCCTGATCCTGGTGACCCGCCAGAGCTATCTCCGGCGGTTTGGAGAGTATGCAGCCGGGTTCCACCAGGGCATCTCCTCGGGCAAGGAGGAGATCACCGTTCAATATGCGGTGGGAGGCGCCGGCGCCGGTGTGCTGGACCCGTCCATGAGCCGGGAGGAGCTGGAAGAGGCCCTGCTCGGCCTGCTGGAACAGGGCCGGGAGGAGGATATCCGCCTGGGCAGCACCGGGGTGGGCCCCCACCGGGACGACCTGGAGCTGCTGCTGATGGGCCGTTCGGCCCGGATCTACGGCTCCCGGGGACAGCAGCGCAGCATCGTGCTCTCGCTCAAGCTGGCCGAGTGCGAGATGATCGCCGACACCATGCACAGCCAGCCGGTGGTGCTGCTGGACGATGTGATGAGCGAACTGGACCACTCCCGCAAGGAATACCTGCTCCGGCGGCTGACCGGGCGGCAGGTGTTCATCACCGCCTGCGACGACAGCCTCCTGTGGGAGACCGGCGGGGCGGAGGTCTTTGCCGTCCGGGATGGGGAGTTCTTTCCCGGCGGCTTTCCCATGACAGAGGAGGAAGGATAAATGTACCTGCATCTGGATGCCAACACGGTGATCCGCACCCGGGAGATCGTGGCCATTCTGGACATCGAGAACAGCTCGGTTTCCCGCATCACCCGGGAGTTCTTCGCCGCAGCCCGGGACCGGGGGGAGATCACCTACCTCAACGGCACCGAGCTGCCCAAGTCCTTCCTGCTCTGCCAGAGCGGCGGCGTGGGGCGGGTCTATGTCTCCCATCTGGCGCCCTCCACCCTGCGGCGCCGGGTGGAACACGCTGCGGCCAGCCTGCGCTGACCCCGCAGAGCCCTGTGTTATTCCCGCTGCTTCTGCCCACAGGGGCAGGAGGCGGTTGTTTTGTATATCATCTTCAGCCTGGCCGCCGTGCCGGCTGAACTGTCCATCAAAGGAGAATCATCTGTGGAAAACAAACCTATCAGCGAACAGTATGACGGCAGTCAGATCCAGGTCCTGGAGGGCCTGGAAGCCGTCCGCAAGCGCCCGGGCATGTACATCGGTTCCACCGGTCCCCAGGGCCTGCACCACCTGGTCTATGAGATCGTGGACAATGCCATCGACGAGGCTCTGGCCGGGTTCTGTACCCATATCGAGGTGGAGCTGCTGCCGGACAATGTGGTCCGCGTGCGGGATAACGGCCGCGGTATCCCGGTGGATATCCAGCCCAAGCTGGGCATTCCGGCGGTGACCGTTGTGTTCACCGTGCTGCATGCCGGCGGCAAGTTCGGCGGCGGCGGATACAAGGTATCCGGCGGCCTGCACGGCGTGGGCGCCTCGGTGGTGAATGCCCTGTCCACCTGGCTGGAGGTGGAGGTGCACCGGGACGGGCGGTGCTGGAAGCAGCGCTTTGAGCATGGCAAGGCCACCGGTGATCTCACCGATGTGGGCCCGGCTGCCGAAAGCGGCACCTCGGTGACCTTTGCGGCCGACCCTGCCATCTTTGAAACCACCCTGTACGATTACGACACCCTGCTCACCCGCCTGCGGGAGCAGGCCTTCCTCAATGCCGGGGTGCGCATCACCTTCAGCGACCTGCGGGGCGCCGAACCGGTGAGCGAATCGATGTGCTACGAGGGCGGCATCAAGAGCTTTGTGGACTACATCCACAAGCGCCGTGGGGTAGAGGTGCTGCACGACGAGATCATCTACATCGCCGGCGAACAGAACGGCCAGATGGCAGAGGTGGCCCTGCAGTACAACGACACCTACAACGACCTGGTGCTCTCCTTTGCCAACAACATTCACACCCCCGAAGGCGGCACCCACGAGTCCGGCTTCAAGGCGGCGCTGACCCGGGCGCTCAACGACTATGCCCGAAAGAACGCCATTCTCAAGGACAATGACAAGAACCTCACTGGCGACGATGTCCGGGAGGGCCTGACGGCGGTGATCTCGGTCAAGCTCACCGATGCCCAGTTTGAGGGCCAGACCAAGGCAAAGCTTGGCAACACCGAGATCCGCTCGCTGGTGGACGGCATCGTCTACGAAAAGCTCAGCTATTTCCTGGAGGAGAACCCCGCCGTGGCCCGCACCATTCTGGACAAGGGTGTGGGAGCGGCCCGGGCCCGGGAAGCCGCCCGGCGCGCCCGGGAGCTGACCCGGCGCAAATCCGCCCTGGAGACCGCCTCGCTGCCCGGCAAGCTGGCCGACTGCTCGGAGCGGGAACTGGAGCGCACCGAGATCTACATCGTCGAGGGTGACTCGGCGGGCGGCTCGGCCAAGAGCGGCCGGGACCGCCGCTACCAGGCGATCCTGCCGCTGTGGGGCAAGATGCTCAATGTGGAAAAGGCCCGACTGGACCGCGTCTACGGCAACGACAAGCTCATGCCGGTGGTCACCGCCCTGGGCACCGGCATCGGCAGCGAATTCGATCTTTCCAAGCTGCGGTACGGCAAGGTCATCATCATGGCCGATGCCGATGTGGACGGTTCGCACATCCGCACCCTACTGCTGACCTTCTTCTTCCGGTTCCTGCGCCCGCTCATCGAGGAGGGGCATGTGTACATCGCCCAGCCGCCGCTGTTCAAGGTGGCCAAGGGCAAGAAGGTGTACTACGCCTTCTCGGACGAGGAGCGGGATCGCTACATCGCTGAGCTGACCGAAAACGGCGGCAAGGCGGAAGTACAGCGGTACAAGGGTCTTGGTGAGATGGACCCTGAACAGCTGTGGGAGACTACCATGGACCCGGCCACCCGCACCATGATCCAGGTGACCATGCAGGACGCTGTCAAGGCGGATGAGGTGTTCACCATCCTGATGGGCGACAAGGTTGCCCCCCGCCGGGAGTTCATCGAGCAGAACGCCAAGTATGTTTCCAACCTGGATGTGTAAGGAGGTGCCCCATGGCTGAAAAAGAAACCATTCTTGAGCTGGAGTACCGCATCACCCCGGAGGATTTCTATGCCTTTTCGGTGCGGTCGATGAACCGGCAGTATGCAGCCCGGGCCAAAAAGACCAATGTCACCGGCACCATCAAGCTGGTGCTGGGCATCCTGATGCTGGGGTATGTGATCTATGCCCGGCAGACCCACATGATCCAGTCGCCGCTGATGAATGAGGTGGTGCTGGTGCTGGCGGTGGTCATCTTTGGCTACGGCGTCTACTGCTTCTCCTACTACCGGTGGATCTTCCCCCATCTGGTGAAGCGGTATGCCCGCAGCGGCTACCAGAATTCCACCTACCTGCAGAACCCCATCCGGCTGCGGTTTTACTCCACCGGCTTTGATGAGGAGAGCGAGCAGACCACCCTTTCCTTCCGCTGGCAGCAGTTTAAGCGTGTGGTGCTGGAGGAGGATATCTATATGCTGGAACTGGCGGAGGGCGACCGCACCCTGCTCATTCCCCGCCACGCCCTGGGGGAGGAAAAGTTCCTCCTGGACGAACTGATGCAGACCGTTTGCGGCAAGTACAAGCTGCCGCTGGATACCAAGTACTGATTTGACAGGAGGAAGCCCCATGGAAGA
>CAKWRB010000007.1:13804-22294 GCA_934845495.1 uncultured bacterium | reverse complement strand
CCCAACAGGGTGAGGATCAGTGCCATACGCACATACATGCCGAACTTTACCTGTTTGAAGTAGCAGGCACGGGGATCACGGTCCACTTCGGGGGTGATCTCATTGACGCGGGGCAGCGGATGCAGCACGATCATGTCCGATTTGGCCATGGCCATCTTGGCAGGATCCAGCACATAAACATCCTTTAGGCGCTCGTACTCGGCCTTATCCAGGAACCGCTCCTGCTGGATGCGGGTCATGTACAGTACATCCAGCTCGCCGATGACCTCCTCCAGGCTGCGCACCTCCTGGTAGTTCTGATGGCCGGGCTCCAGCACCTCGGTGATGATGTGCCGGGGGATCTGCAGCTCCTCCGGGGAGATGAATACAAAGCGCACACCCTCGTACCGGGACAGCGCCTTGACCAGTGAGTGAACGGTGCGGCCATACTTGAGGTCGCCGCAGAGGCCGATGGTAAAGCCGGAGAGCTTGCCCTTGAGCGAACGGATGGTCAGCAGGTCGGTCAGGGTCTGGGTGGGGTGCTGATGGCCGCCGTCACCGGCATTGATGATCGGCACCGGCGAGTACATCGAAGCCACCCGGGGTGCGCCTTCCTTGTTGTGGCGCATGGCGATGATATCGGCATAGCTGCCCACCACCCGAACGGTGTCGGCTACGGTTTCGCCCTTGCTCACCGACGAGCTGGAGGCGGAGGAGAAGCCCTCTACCTTGCCGCCCAGACGGAGCATAGCCGCCTCAAAGCTCAGGCGGGTACGGGTGCTGGGCTCATAGAACAGGGTGGCCAGGATCTTGCCGCGACAGGATTCTGCATAGGCGGCAGGGTCCCGGATGATGTCGTCAGCCAGGTTCAGTACCCGGTCGATTTCGGCTACGCTCAGGTCGGTGGAATCAATCAAATGACGCATGGATAAGTTTCTCCCTTCGTTTTACGGTGGATGCGGTGGGAAAATAAAAAACGACAGACCCAAAGTTTGCACAGGGGCTGCCGTTTGACTGCTCAACCAGCCAATGCTCCCCCGTCAATGAAGAAACATGGCGTTATTTTCCCCTTTTTAGCCTCTCTGTGCTAGTTTAAAGGTTGCTTTGATTTGTTTCATTATACTCCCAGTTCCCGCCCCTGTCAATGCCGACAGGCCAGTTCCCCGATTTTTGTGGGACTGCATAAATCGGCGGTGGAAATTTCATCAGCCGTTGACACTTTATCGTGACAAAGTTATACTGAAACTATAAGAATCTGCTTTTTGCAAGGGGAGTTTTCGGGGTTGGTGAAGAGCAGCTGGCTGCGTTTTTATCACAGTCTGACATATACCGTCAAAACGTTTGAGGAGGGAGAAAGATGGGGCTTCTGGGCTATGGTCTTATGAGCTTTCTGGCAATTGTCTATGAGGTTTTCAAGGTACTTTTTTATGTGCTGGGTGTTCTCTGCTTTCTCAAGTACCTGAAGTCCGACCGTCAACCCCGGCCCAAAATGCTGCGGGATAGTGAACTTGCAGAGCCGCCGGTGGAACACCCTGTCGAATAGTGCCCCTGACCTGGGGAGTGTTCCGGATGGGTTAGAATTTGTAATAGAAAGAAAATGTTTGATTTTACGATTTAACTTGATGGAATCAGGTGATGTGATTCAAGACTCCAATATTTATGCTCGTCACAGGGCGATCCATTGTTTTATTCCATGTATTGGAAGCTGGTAAGGAGGGATTGGAATGGAAGGGATAGGCGCTAGTATTCTGGTGTTTCTGTCGATGATCTATGAGGTTTTCAAGGTACTTTTTTATGTGCTGGGTGTTCTCTGTTTTCTCAAATATCTGGAGTCCGACCGTCAACCCCGGCCCAAGATGCTGCGGGACGGGGAACCTGCTGAGCCCCCTGTGGAGCCCCCTGCCGAATAACCCTTCCGCCCTCCGGTGACCCCAGAGGGCGGTTTTTATTGCCGTCCGGGGAAAACTGTGGTATCGTAGGGGGGAGAAAGCAGGTGAGCGTATTTTATGCAGTATGAATCCATCTTCCCGGCCCGGTTCCTCACCCGGCCCAACCGGTTTACCGCCCTCTGCCAGCTGGAGGACGGCACCGAGATCCTCTGCCATGTGCGCAATACCGGCCGCTGTGCCGAGCTGTTCCGCCCCGGCTGCCGGGTATGGGTGCAGCACACTCCTTCCCCCAGCCGCAAAACTGCCTGGACCCTCATCACGGTGGACAAGGACGGGGTGCTGGTGAATGTGGATTCGCTGGCGCCCAACAAGCTCTTTGCCGAGGCAGTGGAACGGGGTGTTCTGGTGCCAAAATCGCTGAGCCGCATCGAACAGTTGCGCCCGGAGGTGAAGCTGGGCTCTTCCCGGCTGGACTGGCAGCTCACCGGGCCGGAGGGCAGGCTCTGGTGCGAGGTCAAGGGGGTGACGCTGGAGGTGGAGGGCACCGCCCTCTTTCCTGATGCGCCCACCCTGCGGGGACTGGGCCATGTGGAAACGCTCCGGCGGCTGCGGGCCGAGGGGGATTTTGCCCTGGTGGCCTTTATTGTCCAGATGGAGGGGGTCAACTGCTTCCGGCCCAACACCGCCACCCAGCCGGACTTTGCCCGGGCGCTGCGGGAAGCTCGGGATGCCGGAGTGGAGATCCTCTGCTGCGGCTGCCGTGTCACCCCTGATTCAGTGAAACCGGTGTATCGAATCCCTGTGGAACTATAAAAAGAAAAGACACCGTGTCTTCTTCCAGGGAGGGCACGGTGTCTTGTTTCAACAGGGATTTTATCCGGCTGTGATGATAGCGGTTTTGGCGCCGATGAACTCCAGGAGCGCCCGGGGGTCCATCTCGATCTGCATACCGATCTTTCCGGCGCTGAACACGATGGTATCCAGCGAAAGACAGCTCTCGTCTAGTACGGTGGCAAACAGTTTTTTCATGCCGATGGGAGAGCAGCCGCCCCGGATGTAACCGGTGAGCTTGTTGATGTCCGCCACATGGATCATCTCCACCGCCTTTTCACCCACGCTGCGGGCAGCGGCCTTGAGATCCAGCTCCGCGGCCACCGGAATCACAAAGACATAGTGTTCCCGGCTGTGGCCCACGGTCACCAGCGTCTTATAGACCTTTTCCACCGGCAGGCCGGTTTTCTGGGCGACGGTGATGCCGTCCACCGCAGTGCCGTCACTTTCATAGGTGTGAACGGTGTAGGAGAGTTTTGCTTTGTCCAGCGCACGGATGGCGTTGGTCTTTTCCAGTTTTTCCTTTGCCATAGCAGTTTTGGTTCCTTTTTGTCAGTTAGTTTTTGAGGCTCTGGAGCGGGGCGGGAATGTGGCCGCCCCGGTTGATGAACACCTCAGGGGAATTGCGGTTGACCTTGATGACCGGGCCGTATCCCAGCAGGCCACCAAAGGTGAGGGTTTCGCCCTCCTTGCGGCCCACAGCCGGGATCACACGCACGGCAGTGGTCTTGGAGTTGACCATGCCGATAGCGGCTTCGTCGGCGATGATGCCTGAGATGATGGCCGGGGTGGTATCGCCGGGAATGATGATCATATCCAGCCCCACCGAGCAGACGGCGGTCATGGCTTCCAGCTTTTCGATGGAGAGGGCACCGGTGGTGACGGCATCGATCATACCGGCATCTTCCGATACCGGGATAAAGGCGCCGGATAGGCCACCCACCCGGCTGGAGGCCATCACGCCGCCCTTCTTGACGGCATCGTTGAGCATGGCGAGGGTGGCAGTGGTGCCGTGGGCGCCGCACTGCTCCAGCCCCATCTCCTCCAGGATATGGGCCACCGAGTCACCCACCGCTGGGGTGGGCGCCAGCGAGAGATCCACAATACCGAAGGGTACGCCCAGGCGGCGGCTGGCTTCGGTGCCCACCAGCTGGCCCATCCGGGTGATCTTGAAGGCGGTCTTTTTGATGATGTCGGCGATTTCGTCGATGGGCAGGGTCTTGTCCACCTTGGCCAGGGCGGCGCGCACCACACCGGGGCCGGAGACACCCACATGGATCACGCAGTCAGGCTCGCCCACCCCATGGAAGGCGCCTGCCATGAAGGGGTTATCCTCCGGGGCATTGCAGAACACCACCAGCTTGGCACAGCCGATGCACTCCTTGTAGGCAGTCAGTTCAGCGGTCTCCTTGACGATCTCACCCATGAGCTTGATGGCATCCAGGTTGAGGCCGGCCTTGGTGGAGCCGATGTTCACTGACGAGCAGACATTTTCGGTTTCGTCCATGGCCCGGGGAATGGAGCGGATCAGCTCCAGGTCACCGGCGGAAAAGCCCTTATGCACCAGCGCTGAGTAGCCGCCGATGAAGTTGACGCCGACGGTATCGGCAGCCCGCTGGAGCGCCTTGGCATACTTGACCGGGTCGCCGCCGCTGGCGGCCACCAGCATGGCGATGGGGGTCACCGAGATGCGCTTGTTGATGATGGGAATGCCATAAGTGCGCTCGATGTCCTCGCCGGTTTTCACCAGGTCTTTGGCCAGCCGGGTGATCTTGTTGTAGACTTTTTCGCAGGAGCGGTCGATGTCGCTGTCGGCGCAGTCCAGCAGGGAGATCCCCATGGTGATGGTGCGTACATCCAGGCAGTCCTCGTCGATCATGCGGATCGTTTCCAGAATATCATTTACATTCAGCATGGCAGTCAGTCCTCCCGGTCAGATGCGGTGCATCGAATTGAAAATGTCCTCGTGCATCACATGCACCACCAGCCCCACATCCTTGGTCAGGTTGTTCAGGCGGTCGGAAAGCTCGGGCAGCGGACAGTTCAGGTTGGAGACATCCACCAGCATCACCATGGCGAAGATGTCGTCCTCAAAGACCGACTGGGTCACATCCAGAATGTTGGCATTGGTGGCGGCACATTCGGTGGCGATGGTGGCAACAATGCCCACCATGTCCTTTCCTACAACGGTAATTACAGCACGCATAACAAAAGGTCCTCCTTGCAAAGCGGGTCGGGTGTGTGTTGAATATGGATGATATTGTATCATCCTGCAAGAAAGAGGTCAATAACTTTCAAAAATCAGCGGTCCAGTTCCCGCAGCAGGGTGCGCGCGCTCATATCGGACGGCACTGAAAACTCCAGGGCAGAGAGGCCGAAATCGGTGATGGAAGCGGCCTCCGGCGCCACTGAGCGCTTGAACTGTCCACCCACGAACCGGCGCAGGAAGGTGGAGAGCCAGCTGCGGAGGTGCTCCTCGGTGTAGCGGTCGTCGAAGGCGTTCTGGGCGTAGAAGAGCAGCTTTCGGGGCGAGAAGCCGTATTTGACGAAGTAGTAGAGGTAGAAGTCGTGTACCTCGTAGTCCCCCAGGATCTCCTCGGTTTTCTGGGAGATGGAGCCGCTCTCGTCCAGCGGCAGCAGTTCGGGGCTGATGGGGGTGTCCAGGATATCTCGCAGAATGGCAGAGAGGGCGGCATCGCTGCTCTCCTCGGCCAGCATGGCCACAATCCGCCGGATGGCGGTTTTGGGCACGGTGACATTCACATTGTAGCCGGCCAAGGCATCGCCGCCAAAGGTACACCAGCCCAGGGCCTCCTCGGTGAGGTCGCCGGTGCCCACCACAATGCCGCCGATCTGGTTGCCAAGGTCCAGCAGAATCTGGGTGCGCTCCCGGGCCTGGGCATTTTCGTAGGTGATGTCGTGCCGGTCCAGTGGGTGACCGATGTCGGCCAGGTGCTGCTTGACCGCCGGCACAATGGAGATGTCCAGCGTGGACATTCCCAGCTTCCGGGGCAGGTCCAGGGCGTTCTGGTGGGTGCGTTCACTGGTGCCGAAGCCAGGCATGGTCACCGCCAGGATATGCTCCGGCGAAAGGCGCATGAGCTGGGCGGCCCGATGGCAGACCAGCAGGGCCAGGGTGGAGTCCAGTCCGCCGGAGATGCCCACCACCGCCCGGTCGATGCCGGTGTTGGAGAGGCGGGCAGCCAGAGAATGGCTCTGCAGTTCAAACCACTCCCGGAGGGTGCGGCGCTCGGCCTCCGGCTCCATGGGCAGATAGGGGGTGGAGGAGAAGCTGCGCAGCGCATAGTCGTGGGGCACAGCCGGGAAGCGGAAGGCGGCAGGGGCAAACCCGGCCGGTGTGGTGCGGACGCGGCGGACGATGTCCAGGTCGATGTCGTAGCAGAGGGTGGCGGATTGGCCGAACTCCGCCTGAACGCTCACCGTTTCACCGGCTTCGGCAATGACGGCAAGGCCCTGGTAGCAGAATGGGTGAGAGCTGTCCGACCCGGCGCCGCAGCAGAGGACGGCGGCACAGCCCAGTTCCCGGCTCAGGACGCTGAGGGCCTGTTCCGCCCGATCGGCACTGCCCACCCTGGCAGGCTGGTAGCAGGGCAGCAGCAGGCAGTCACAGTCCCGGGCAAGGGCGCTGTACCGCAGAGCCTCGCCGGCATCGCAGCCGGGCAGCACCCGCAGCCGGGCGCCGCCGGCCTCAAAGGTGGCGGAGGCAGGCAGGAACCCCTCGGGAAGCGGCCCCTCCGGCACCGAGGGCGGCAGCACATAACCCAGCACGGCCCCCTGGCGGACAGCTGCCATGGCGGAAACGGTCACCCCGCCCAGCGAAACCGGCAGCCCCACAAACAGAAGGGAGGGCAGTTCCCGCAGTTCCTCGGCCAGCCGGGCGAGTTCCTGCTGGCACAGTTCCAGCAGATAGCCCTGTTGCCGCAGGGACTGGGCAGAGGGCGGCAGCAGGATATCCGAGGGCAGCAGAAGTACATCCGGCGCGTGAGCGGCGGCTTTTTTCAGCTCCTCGGCGAGGTATTTCCGGCAGCCGGCAGGGCTGCCCGGATCTACTCGTCCGGTGACGGCGGCTATACGAATCAGATTCAGCATAATGATCGCTCCTTTCCCCAGCAGGGAGAAAAAATCCTGTCTTTAATCTTACCACAAAAGCACAGGCCCGGACAGGGATTTCACCGAAAAAACGTATTTGGTGCAGTGGTTTTTTCCCTGGGGCTGTTTTTTCCTGGGGCAATGTGTGGTACAATAGGAAAAGACAGAATTCGGACCGAACGGAACGACCCAAAGGAGATGACACTTCAGAATGTATATCAACCTGTTTGACAGCCATGTTCATTCAGACAATTCCCCCGAGGGCCAGGACCTGGTGACAGCGCTCTGCTCCGCCGCTGTGGATAAGGAGATCTCGGGCATCTGCATCACCGATGCCTGCGATATGGAGGAGTTTGAGGAGCAGAAGTATGGCAAACGCCTGATGTATTCCTGTTTTGCCGCCCACAAGGCGCAGGATATCTTCTCGCAGCAGCTGATCGTCACCAACGGGGTGGAGATGTGCCAGCCCTTGGCCGACCCGGAGCGCGCCGTGCAGGTGATCGGTGAAAACCGGTTTGACTTTGTGCTGGGCTCCCTGCACAAAACCCGGAAGTACGGGGATATGCAGATGCTCAACTATGCCCATCCGGCCCTGGATCTGCAGGATGTGTTCCGCACCTATTACGAGGAGCTGCTGGAGGTGGTGCAGTGGGGCCATTTTGACAGCCTGGCCCACCTGGGCTATCCGCTGCGCTATCTCAAGCCCTACAACCGCACAGTGGATCTGGCCAAGATCGACGATGTCTTTGCTGAGATCATGAAGAGCCTGGTGGCCCAGGGCAAGGCACTGGAGCTCAACACCGGCGGCCTGCGCATGGAGATCGAGGCCTTTACCCCCTCCAACAAGTACCTGAAGATGTACAAGGATTACGGCGGCGAGATGATCACCATCGGCTCGGACGCCGAGCGCTGCAGTGACATCGGCTGCGACATCCAGGAGGGGCTGGAGCTGCTCAAGAGCGTCGGCTTCAAGTACTTTACATTCTATAAGGAGCGCAAGCCGGTGATGCTGCGGCTGCTCTGATCTGGGAGGACCCAATGAGCGATACAAAAAAGAAGATCCTGGTGGGCATGAGCGGCGGAGTGGACAGCTCGGCTGCAGCGCTGATTCTCCGGGACCAGGGGCATGAGGTAGCGGGGCTCACCTTTGAGCTGTGGGACAGCGAGGACGGCAGCTGCGGCACCAAAAACGATGTGCGGGACGCCGCTGAGGTCTGCCGGGTGCTGGGGATCCCCCACTATGTGGTGGATTTCCGGGCGGAGTTCCGGCAGCAGGTGATGGAGCGCTTTGTGCGCGATTACCGGAACGGCCTCACCCCCAACCCCTGCGTGGACTGCAACCGGACCATCAAGTTTGCCGCCTTTGCGGAAAAGGCAAAGGAGCTGGGGTATGATTTCATCGCCACCGGGCACTACAGCCGGGTGGATTTTGATCCGGCGGACGGCCGCTGGCACCTGACCATGGGGGACGATGACAGCAAGGATCAGAGCTATGTGCTCTGGTCGCTGACCCAGGAGCAGCTCTCCCGGATGGTGCTGCCTCTTTCCGCCTACCGCAAGGAGGAGATTCGGGAGCTGGCACGGCAGGCCGGGCTTCCGGTCTTTAATAAGAAGGACAGCCAGGACATCTGTTTTATCCCCGATGGGGACTTTGCCGCCTTCCTCTGCCGCTACACTGGTG
>CAKWRB010000007.1:8380-13794 GCA_934845495.1 uncultured bacterium | reverse complement strand
TGAGGAGCCGCCCAGGGGCAGCTTCGTCGACCGGGAGGGCAGGGTGCTTGGCACCCACGAGGGCATCTGGCGGTATACCATCGGCCAGCGCCGGGGACTGGGCATCGGCTTTGGACAGCGGATGTTCGTCTGCGGCATCGACCCGGAACAGAACACCGTCACCCTGACCTCCGGGGAGGGGCTGTTCCGGAGCATCCTCACCGCCGGCGAGGTGAACCTCATCGAGGTGGAGTCGCTCACCGGGCCGGTGCGGGTCACCGCCAAGATCCGCTATGCCGCCAGGCCGGCAGCTGCCCTGCTCACACCGCTGGAGAACGGCCGGGTGCAGCTGGCGTTTGATGAGCCCCAGCGGGCCATCACCCCGGGGCAGTCGGTGGTGTTCTACCAGGGCCGCCGGGTATTCGGCGGCGGCAAGATCGAACTCCCACAGTGACAGAATCAAAAAAGCGTCCCCTTGAACCGGTCTGGTACCGGTCGGGAGGACGCTTTTGATTTTATATATGGGTTTACGCAAACAGCGAGAGGAAGCCGAATACACCGCTGGAAGCCAGCCACATAATGATGCCGCTGGTGACCACTCCCAGCGAGATGGCGCAGAAAGCCGGGCGGAGTTTCATCTGCAGCAGGGTGGCGATGAGGCAGCCGGTCCAGGCACCGGTTCCGGGCAGGGGAACGGCTACAAACAGGAAGAGCCCCAGCATTTCGTAGTTTCCCATCCGGCCGATCTTGCGGTTGCCGATGTCGATGATCTTCTGGAAGAAATGCCCCACCTTGGGCCAGGTGGCGCACCAGAACAGTACCCGACGGGCGAATACCACCAGGATCGGAACCGGCAGGATGTTGCCGATGACCGAGATCAGATAGGTCTGCCACATGGGGATTCCCCAGGCCATGCCCAGGGGAATGGCACCCCGGAGTTCAATGATGGGGACCATCGAGAGAAAGAACAGAAAAAGTTTTTGCTTCAGCATGAAGAGTTGTGCCTCCGTTTCAGGATAAATGCCTGGTAGAACCGATCTGCCACAAACAGGATCCCCCGCAGGTTCACCAGCAGCATGGCGAGAAGGGTCAGTGTCTCCCAGACATACAGATACTTGTCATTTTGCATCAGCAGCCAGGCCTGAAGCCCCAGCAGCAGCGAGTTGAGCAGCAGCTTCCTCAACCCCAGATCGATGCAAAACAGCCGCCGGGTGTCGATGGCGCGGATCACAAAGATGAAGATATAGCTGGCCGCGGTGGCGCCTGCCGCGCCGTTGAGCCCATAGATGGGGATCAGGTAGTAGTTGAGCACCACATTGAGCAGGGCCCCCAGAAAGATGGTCACCATAGCCATGATATTCTTCTTGCTTGCCATATAGAAGGAGGCAAAGTAGGAGGAGAAGCAGCTGAACACCACCGAGACCACCAGCAGCGGTGTGTACTGCCAGGCCTCGAAGAAGGAATCGGATACCAGCAGGTGCATCAGCGGCTTGATGAGCAGCAGGATGCCCCCGGCAGCCAGAAAGACGATGGTCTGGTAGCTTTTGAAGATGTTGGAATAGAACTGTTCCCGGTCATCGCTCTCCCGTTCCCCGATGGCAGAGAGCTGCCAGGCCTGGGTGAAGATGGCTGAAATCACCGAGATAATGGTGGGCAGCTTGTAGGCCACCGAGTAGATGCCGTTCTGCGCCTCGCCCAGATAGTGGGTGACGAAGAACCGGTCGGATACATTGGTAATGCTCCACATGATGGTGGCGGGGATCAGCGGCAGCGAGTAGATGATCATCTCCCGCACGGTGTCCCGGTCAATGCCCTTCCACCAGCGCATATACCGGTAGAGCCGGGCTGCAATCCACAAGAAGATCATCGAGGCCACATTGGAGAGGATCACCGAGAGGACATATCCGTACATGCCCCACTTCATCACCACCAGAAACAGTACATTGAATACAACGGTGGAGAGGGTGTTGAGAATGCCGTTGAAGGCAAAGAGCCGCACCAGCCCCATGGCCCGGACAAACTGGGCCGATACCCCCTGCAGGGCGGCAGCCAGCACATAGAGGTAGATCAGGGCAGTGTAATCGGAGATCATGCCGATTTTTTTCATCGCCGGCCAAAAGATCAGGAAGATGCCAAACCCGGCCAGTGAAACCCAGATGCCGGTGGAAAAGACATCCCGCCGCTTGTAGGCACGGTCCATGCCAAAGCGGATCACGCCATCGTTGATCGAGACGATCACCAGCGGCAGCAGCATATTGGATACATTCACCACCACATCCATGGCGCCGTATTCCGCCGTGGTGAGCACCGAAGTATAAAGGGGCATCAAAAGAAATACCAGCAGCTTTGAACCGAAGGTACCCAAGGCAAAGATGATGGTATTGGAAATCAGCGTGGTATATTTGTTCTTGGCATCGGACATGGGCCGCTTGTCCTCCTGTCAGCCGAAAAAGTTTCTCTAAAATACTATAATACCATTTTTACCGGAAGTTATCAACAAAGCGTAAATTATGCCCTACTTGCTTATACACTGCCCCCTGCCGGTGAGGCGGAAAAAGCCGGGCAATGAGCGAAGCCCCATTCCGACTGCCGCTCCCCAGTGCTGCACAGGAATTTTATTTGACTTTTGGGGCGGTCCGTTATACAATAATCTTGTAGTGATCGGACAAGTTCTGTCCGGCTGCGAAACTTTTTTAAGAAAAGGAATGATTTAGAATGAAGAAGCAGGTTTCTACTCCGAACGCTCCCGCAGCAATCGGCCCGTACTCTCAGGCTATCAAGGCTGGCAACACCATTTATGTATCCGGCCAGCTCCCCATCGACCCCAAGACTGGTGCTTTCCCTGGCAGCGACATCGCTTCCCAGACCAAGCAGTCTCTGGAGAACATCAAGGCTATTCTGGAGTCCGAGGGCTACACCATGGCTGACATCGTTAAGACCACTTGCCTGCTGGATAGCATTGCAGACTTCGGCGCTATGAACGAAGTTTACGCTACCTACTTCGCTGATGCTGCTCCTGCAAGAGCTGCTTTCGAAGTTGGCAAGCTGCCCAAGGATGCTCTGATCGAGATCGAGGCTGTTGCTTACAAGGCATAACCTTGTGCCGTTTCTGATATTCTAACCAATAGAATAACCGGATCGACCGCAAACGGGCGGCGGGCTTTTGCCCGTCGCCTGTTTTTTTTTATATCCGTCCGTACCGATATTATAAAGGAGTGTGTTTTCCCATGCGTTATATTGATATTCGCAGCGATACAGTCACCCAGCCCACCCAGAAAATGCGCGATGCCATGTACACCGCCGTGGTGGGCGACGATGTAAACCGGGACGACCCCACCATGCGAAAGCTGGAAGAGATGGCCGCCAAGCTGGTGGGCAAGGAGGCAGCAATGTTTGTTCCCTCCGGCACCATGGGCAACCAGGTTTCCATTATGACCCACACCCATCGGGGCGATGAGATCATCTGCGGCGAGCAGAGCCACATCGTCATCCATGAGGTGGGCGCTCCGGCGGCACTGTCCGGCGTGATGGTGCGCACCATCAAAACCGAGGATTACCTTCGCCCGGAACAGCTGCTGCCGGCGATCCGGCCCGATGACATCCATATGCCGCCCACCGGTCTGGTGGAGATGGAAAACCCCACCACCATGGGTCGGGTCGTACCGCTGGACATCATGCGCCAGAACTATGAGCTGGCCCACCAGCATGGCCTGCCGGTGCATCTGGATGGTGCCCGGCTGTTCAATGCCGCCACTGCCCTGGGCTGCAATGTGGAGGAGATCACCCAGTACTGTGACAGTGTAATGTTCTGCCTGTCCAAGGGTCTGTGCGCCCCGGTGGGCTCGATTGTAGCGGGCAGCAAGGAGTTCATCGACCGCGCCCGCAAAAACCGCAAGATGCTGGGCGGCGGTCTGCGCCAGGCCGGCTTCCTGGCAGCTGCCGGCATTGTGGCACTCACCGATATGACCGGCCGTCTGCAGGAGGACCATGACAACGCCCGGTATATGGCCGAGGAGCTTGCCAGGATCCCTGGAATCCATGTGGATCTCGACACCGTGGAGATCAGCATGGTGTTCTTCACCGTGGATAAGGACGCCGACTGGATCGCTGCCCTGCCTGCCCGGATGCTGGAAAAGGGCATCAAGGCCTCGGGCATCGAGGACGGCCAGTTCCGCTTTGTCACCAACCACGATGTCACCCGGGACGATGTGGAGCATGTAGTCGCCTGCATGAAGGAGTTCATGGCCCTGTAACCGACCCCTGCACCCCCAAACCTCTCCTGCCGCAGCTGCGGTGAGGGAGGTTTTTTGCTGGAATGGGGTACGGGGGAGTGGTAACAGATAATTGTTACAAATTTGCAATAATTTGGCATTTTTTCGCAGAGAAACATAGTATGAACATCCAATTAGTCCAGCAAAAGGGCTGATTTTGATAGTGGTATAGGGTATATTATACTATTGATTTTCTATAAATTACAAAATTGTAACAAAATTAAAACTTTTGCTATTGACAAAACCAGGGTGCGTGACTATAATAAAACCCAAGAGATTGGGTAGGTCAACTGGAGAGGGCCGGCCTGGCTCATAAACAAATTTTCTAGGAGGAAATGAAAATGAAGAAGACACTTGCTCTTGTTCTGGCTGCTGTGATGACAGCTGGTATGACCACCGTTGCTTTTGCTGCTTCTCTTGAGGCGAGAAATGATGCAGAAGTAATCCTGCTGAATAACTCGAAGAAGGTCGATGTGTATGTTGATGACAACGACAACGACCGTTTTGGTGAGTCTGATGACACTTTTACCCCTGATAAGGGCAGCGAAAAGGCAAATGGTAAGTTCACTACCACTGCTATTGCAAACGAGGGTGACATCGCTAACATCGATCTGTCCATTGTAAAGGGCGGTAAGAAGATTGCTATCCCGCTGCTGGATAAGGATGGCACAAACATGATCGATGAAAAGGACGATGTTAAGCGTCTGAAGGTCAAGACCGAGTGGAAGGTTGGCGATCTGGAGAAGAAGCCTGAGATCGAGTTCGTAAAGATCGGCAATAAGTATGCTTATGCTGTAACCTTCACCCTGCCTGAGTCTGGCGAGATCAAGACCTCTGACCTGGCTGGTAAGATTACTGTATACGAGAAGAGCGGCCAGCTGAAGGACGATTACTCTGACAAGGAGTACATCACCCTGAGCTTCGGTTCCGAGTATGGCTACAAGGAAGAGAAGTTTGACCAGGTTGCTGACTGGGACGATGTAGAGGTTGTAGACTTCGACGATTGCGACGATGTTGAGACCATGACCTTTGGCGATAACTTCGAGTTCGAGGTTAACCTGTCCGGTCAGGATAAGCTGAACCTGAAGTGGGACGAGGAGTTCAACGAGGAGTTCGCTGCTAAGTACGACTACGCCAACATCGACTTCATCAACTTTGTAAAGA
>CAKWRB010000007.1:0-8370 GCA_934845495.1 uncultured bacterium | reverse complement strand
ACTGCTTACATCTTCGCTGAGAATGATGAGTTCGTTTACGAGGTAACCGAGGACGGCGCCAAGGCTATCGCTGGCCTGGAGTGGGACGAGGATTACGATGCCTGGACCTTCAAGACCAGAACTCTGAAGAGCTACGCTATCTCTGATGTAGAGCTGGACAAGCAGACTGAGACTGAGGACAAGAACGAGTCCTCCAAGCCCGAGAGCGGCAAGGACAACCCGGACACAGGCAGATAAATCTGCCTTTAGTCCTCGCGAATTTGGCTTCGCCAAATGTCGCCGGACACTGGTAGATAAGTCATAAATGACTTATCTACACAGCAAGTTTTGAGCCATCAAAACTTGCGGACGGGTGATCTGCTCCCCCAAATTTAGGGTGGAATCCCAAGATTTTATAAAGACGAAGCTGTTTCTCCGGACGGCTTCGTCTTTTTTGTGCCCTTGGGTCTCTGGCAACGATTGACGAATTTTGTATATCATTTCCAAGATGGAAGCAGCTGATTTACTGTAATTATTTTGTAATATATTTCAGGAATTTGAACTCGAAATTAGAAATATTGTAATTACAATTTGCCTTATTGACGAGATAAAATACAAAGAGTTTACAAAATTTTCCCGCAAAATCGCTCAACACCTGGGATAAGTGGAAATCTCTGTGGGGCAACTGTGAATAAATTACGAAATGATTACAAACAAACAGCAATTTCCATTGCGATCGTGGAGCGTTTCGTGTATGATTTGAAGCGTAGGGAAACTCCCCTGCAACCAAACTGAAGGAGGCAACTCAACGATGAAAAAGATTTTTTCTGCTGCACTGGCTGCTGTGATGACCGTTAGTCTGGCATCGGTAGCCTTTGCGGATACCACCACCGAAATGGGCTTTGTTCTGGGTTATAAGGAGGGCAGCACTCCCGGCACAGGCACCACCGTCTATGCCGATCAGGACGACGACGGCAACTTCGACGAAACCACTCTGGCTGCCCTGGACACCCTGGAGGCCGGCACCAAGATCTATGTGCCTGTTCTGCTGTGGAACGATGCGGATTCCGGCAAGGATATCGACAGCGGCGAGCTCAAGCAGCCCTCCAGCGACGATGTCAAGGGCTACAAGGTCTTTGCTGACTGGAAGGTGGGCGATGTGGACACCGATCCCGAGCTCAAGTATGTCAAGTTCCAGAAGGAGGACGGTTCCTACGGCTACGGCTATGCCGCTGTGGTGTATATCCCTGAAACCACCTCGTCCAAGGACTTTGACCTGGCTGGCACCCTGAGCGTTGCCAAGACCAGCTCCAAGGCCAAGGATGCCATCGATCAGAACAAGTTCGACTTTGATACCACCTATGCTTCCACTGCAAACATTCTGGAGGACTTTGATGGTTCCCAGTCGCTGGACAACGGCGGTGCCATTGTAAAGTTTGCTGATGACTGCGGCGAGATCGACATCGAGTTCGGCGAGGAGGCCCTGTTCACCGTCAATGCCACCGGCCAGGGCAAGCTGAACCTGAAGTACGACACCGACTACAACACCGACTTTGCTGCCAAGTACGACTATGCCAACATCGATTTCCTGAACTTTGTGGGCACCCCGTCCTTCAACCGCAACGGTACCCTGTACATCTATGCCGATGAGGACAGCTACCTGTACGAGGTAACTGCAGACGGTGCCAAGGAACTGGATGCCAAGTGGGATAAGGATTTCGAGGCCTGGAAGCTGACCACCCGCACCCTGACCAGCTATGCTGTATCCGATGTGGAGCTGGATAAGGTTTCCTCCACCGACAAGGAGGACGAGGAGAGCAGCTCCAGCGGTTCCAACAGCGGCGGCGATTCCAGCGAGAAGCCCAACCCCGATACCGGCCGCTAAACGGGCCGTTCATCCAACCGGAGTGCAATCTCACCACGGATTTGCCCTGATGGAAAATAGCCAGTACACAAGGCATTTCTTCTGCTAGACAATTTGTTTTTCTTCCTTTTATGAAAAGGCAGGGCCATATCGGCTCTGCCCTTTTTGCTGCAAAAAAGAACCCCTGCCCGGGGGCAGAGGTCCTTTATAGAACTTATGGGAAACGGCTTACAGCTTGCTTCTCCAGTCCATCATGTAGGCATCCAGGCGCTCGTCCATCAGATCCTGAGTCACCTGCAGAGCCCACTTCCAGGACTTCTGAGCCTGGGCAGCGGTGTAGTCGGTGAGCAGCTGACGGGCAGCCTCGGGGTTGGTCTCAACCAGTTTGAGGTAGGCCTCGTCGATCATCGGCTTGGTGGCAGTCATCAGGGCTTCCATCTTCTCGATGTCGCTGTGAATGCGCTTGGCGCAGCCCTGATAGTCAAATTCCATCAGGTTGGCGATCATGTGGAAGGCACTGTACGGGCGGTTGCCGTCAAACTTGAACTCAGCGGGATCCACAGCAAAGTGCGAAGCCATCGAGGACTTGGCACCCAGGATCTCGTAGCCATCCGGAATGGCGGTGATGCCGGCATACCAGGGGGTGTAGGGCACGGTGCAGGGACGCAGGGAGGCGCGCCATGCACAGGTGAGGGCCGGAACATCGGCGAACTCAACCACCATGCTGTCCATGGTGTTGTCGCGGCAGATGCCATAGCGGTGGGGGCTCATCTTGGGATCTTCCTTGAGGTCCTCCTCATGGCCGTCGTAGTGCGAGCGCAGGATCTTCTTGAGGTCCTCAATGCCGTACTTGCGGGGTGCCTTGATGGAGAAGGTGCGCCAGGGCATCGGCTCAGCGCCGGTGATCTGCCGCCAGGCCAGGTCGGAACGCCACATATTCGAGGGGATTTCGTGGCTGCCAGCCTGATAGGCCTTGGCAAAGTCAAAATCGGAATAGTCACCTTCCTTGGCGGGCTTGTACCAGCCGTTTTCCAGTGCATCCGAGAGCAGAGTCTTGGAGAAGTAAAACTTCTTGTGTTCAGTATCATCGAAGTCCACTTCATGGATGGTCAGCCAGTTGGGGATATAGAGGATCTCGTCGTCCTCAACACGGCGTGCAACAAAGTTATGGCCGATGGTCACCTGGAAGATCCAGCCCTCGTCCTTATCGCAGATGGCATAGGAACGGGTGGAGTAGTAACCGAACTCCTCGACCAGGGCAGCAGCGATCTCAACACCTTCCCGGGCCGAGTGGGCGCGCTGGGCAATCAGATTGCGCAGGGCATAGCCCATACCGCCGGTAACGCCTTCGGCATGGTTGGAGTCAACACAACCATTGGATACCAGTGCTACGCCATGCTCGTTAAGGTAGCCATCTGCAAAGGCTTCACCAGCCAGGCTGCGCAGCTCAGTCCAGTAGTAGGCGCAGGTTTCCGGCACCTGGGGGATCACAGCGGTGCCGTCTGCAAAGCGGATGGTCTCACCCTCAGCATGCTGCATTCGAGGAACCAGGTGGGACTGTACTACGCAGTTCGGATCATCCTCGTTATGGGCCAGCAGAACGCGGCCGGTTGTGGAAACATTTTTACCCACAATGATGGTGCTGCAGTCGGTGCGGGGGAATTTTGTTGCATCTGCCATGAAATGGTTCATGTTCAGAACTCCTTTCTGCTCAGTGAATTGTCAGTAGTATTATTACTATACCATTTTACTTTGGTTAAATCAACGCGTTTTAGCAAAAATAACAAAAGATTTCCACCGTTTTCCCGTCAAATTCCCGAAGGAGCCGTTCACCATATTGAAAATGAATAGAAATACTGATAATATTATAGGTACAAGGGGGGGATCTGAATGGCAAGAATCTCAAAACAGGATGCAGCCTTTCTGGATCGGTTCCACAGTGGGGCCGAGCCCAGAGCCTATACCTACTTTGGTGCACATCAAACCCGGAAGCGCACCGGAGAGGAAGGGGTCACCTTCCGGGTGTGGGCGCCCAATGCCACCGGTGTTTCGGTGGTGGGGGATTTCAACGGCTGGGATCCGAAGGCTGCCAAAATGCGTCGGGTCGATGACCAGGGGGTCTGGGAGTGCTTTGTCTCCGGGCTGCCGGCAGGTACGGCTTATCAATATTGTATGATCGCTGCCAATGGGAACACATTGCTCAAGATGGATCCCTATGGAGCGCGCACCACAGCACAGCCACGCACCGAATCGGTGGTGGCTGCCGTGGAAGACTATACCTGGAACGATGCCAGCTGGATGGCCGAGCGGAAGAACTTTGGCCATGGCCGGCCCATCAACATCTACCAGGTACATGCCGGTTCCTGGCGCCGCCATGAGGACGGCCAGCTCTATACCTATGTAGAACTGGCGGAGGCTTTGCCCGATTATGTCCATGAAATGGGCTACAACTATCTGGAATTGACCCCGCTGATGGAATATAGCTTTGATGGGGCCTGGGGTTACCGCACCACCAACTATTTCTCGCCCACCTTCCGCTACGGAGATCCCGATGGACTGCGGCAGCTGGTGGACCGCTGTCACCAGCTGGGCATCGGCGTGCTGATGGACTGGAACATTGCACACTTCCCCAAGGACAGCTATGGCCTCATCGATCTGGATGGCGGCAGCTGCTACGAGTACAGCGACCCCATGAAGCGGGAACACAGCCAGTGGGATACCCGGGTCTTTGACTACGGCCGGCAGGAGGTGCGGGAATTCCTCATCTCCAATGCCCTCTACTGGCTGGAGGAGTACCACATGGACGGCCTGCGGCTCAACAATGTCTCCTCGATGCTCTATCTGGACTACGGCCGGGAATCCTGGGAGTGGACACCCAATATCCAGGGCGGCCGGGAGAACCTGGAGGCCATCGACTTCCTCAAGCGGCTCAACGAAACGGTGCAGGCCGAGGCCCCGGGTGCGCTGATGATCGGCGAGGAATTTGCCGGCTTTGAGAATATGACCCTGCCGGTGCTGCACGGCGGTCTGGGCTTTACCCATATGTGGAATGTGCGCTGGACCGAGGCGATGATGAACTACTTCTCGCTGGCGCCGGAATACCGCGCCTACAACCTGGACCGGCTGGTGTTCAGCGCTTCCTCCGCCTTTGAGGAGGATTATATCCTGCCCCTTTCCTATAAGGAATTTGTCTACGGAAAGCGCAGCCTGCTGGAGAAGCTCCCCGGGCTGGAGGCCGAAAAGCTGGCAGGAGTGCGCAGCTTCTTTGGCTTTATGATGGCCTTCCCCGGCAAGAAGATGAGCTTTATGGGCAGCGAATTCGGCCAGGTGAGCCAGTGGGATCACCACAGCCAGCTGGAGTGGGATCTGTTGGAACAGGAGAGCCATCGCCAGATGCAGACCTGCATCCGGGAGCTCAACCAGATCTATGCCCGGAACTGCCCGCTCTGGCAGGACGAATCCAACAAGAGCAGCTTCTACTGGATCGATCCGGGCCGTACCGACCCGGATGTGGTGGCCTTCTCCCGCATCGATGAGGAGGGGGACGAGCTGTTGGTGGTGTGCAACTTCTCCAATACCGCCTGCCACTACAAGCTGGGCCTGCCTGAGGAAAAGACCTATACCGTGCTCTTTGATTCCAATCTGGCCCGGTATGGCGGCACTCAGATCGAGGAAAACCGCCGGATTCTGCCGGTGCCCCGGGAGTATGGCAGCTTTGACCAGTATGCCGAACTGGATCTGGCCCCGTACAGCGTGCTCTATCTGCGGTACGATGTCCAGCCCGACTGATTCAAACCATAAAAAATCCCCCGTCACCGGACGGGGGATTTTTTTGTATGCTGTTACAGGATCTCCACCTGAAGGGACTTCATAGTGGCGAGTGCATGCTCGTGGGCTTCGGGGGTCACACCGGCACAGCAGTTGGCACGGACGCTCATCGGAACTTCCGGGCAGTAGGCCTTGAGCAGGGCCACATTGGAAACCACGCAGATATCGGTGCAGAGACCGATGACTTCGATGGCATCGGGATTGAGCGAGCTGACATACTCAGCCAGCTCCAGGCTGCCGAAGCTGCCCTTTTCAAAGACAGAGCTGCCAATCGAAAGATCCTGCAGTTCCGGGTGGAGCTGCCAGCCGTCGCTGCCGCGCAGGCAGTGCTTGATGGGCAGATTTTTGCCCTCCTGGGTCTTGAGGTAGTCGATGCTGTGGGTATCCTTGGTGAAGATCACCTGCCAGCGATCCTCCATGGCCTCCAGGATACGCGCCTTGACAGCGGGAACAATGGCCTGAGCCTCCTTGGTTCCCAGCGAGCCGTTGATAAAGTCGTTCTGCATGTCCACAACGATGAGCAGATTCATGATGATTCCTCCAGTTTCAAGATTTTCCAGTCAGCCGGCATCAGGTCGGCGAGAGTAACAGTTTGAAGCGGATCCATACTCTGCAGGATCAGCATTGGGTTCCCTTACAGTGGGCGGCGGCCACCGGCACACCGGGGTACGCCAGCCAGATCGTTCCGGCAGAACACCTGGTCAAAGCCACGCTGCCGGAGCAGGGCGGGGACGCTCTCCCCCTGGTCGTAGCCGATCTCGAAGATGAGCCAGCCGCCGGGGCGGAGATGGTCGTAGCAGCTGTGGGTGAGCTGGCGGTAGAACCGCAAGCCGTCCTCCCCGCCATAGAGGGCGAGTTCCGGTTCCCGGCGCACCTGGGGCGAGAGGGTCTGCATATCCGCCCCGGTGATGTAGGGCGGATTGGAGACGATCAGGTCGCAGAGGCCGTCGGGCAGCTGGGTGAGCACATCGGTCTGCACTGCTGTCACCTGGTCGGGGGCCAGGGCGGCAATGTTCTGCCGCAGGTAGGGCAGGGCCTCCTCCGAAAGCTCGGCGGCCAGGATCCGGGCATCAGGCCGGCGGCTGGCCAGGGCCAGGGCGATGGCGCCGCTGCCGCTGCACAGGTCCCAGATGGCCGGGTCCGGCACCGGGGCAAGGGCCAGCAGGCAGGTTTCCACGATCGTTTCGGTGTCCGCCCGGGGAATCAGTACACCGGGGCCCACCGCCAGGGGCAGGCCGTAGAATTCCCACTCGCCCAGCAGATACTGGAGCGGTTCCCCATTTTCCAGACGATGGAGGGCATCCACCGACCGGGCCTGCCAGTCCTCGGGGCAGGCATCGCCGGTGTGGGCGATGAGCCAGGCCTGATCCTGACCCGAAAGCCATCGGAGCAGCTGAGCGGCATCAAACCGGGGGCTTTCGGCCCCCAGTGCGGCGAGGTCCTGTTCCAGGGTGCGCTGGAACTGACGAATGGTCATATCAGTTCCCCCACTGGTCGCTGCCGTCGTCGGGGATACAGGGCAGCATGGCGGCAATGGCTACCTCGATGTGCTCGGTATCCGGTTCGGCAGTGGTGAGCCGCTGCAGCCACAGCCCCGGCGCAGAGATAAGCCGGGTGAGGGGGTTGGAGTAGCGGCCGGCATAGCGGATGATCTCGAAGGAGATGCCCACGGTCACCGGCAGCAGAATGAGCTTGAGCAGCACCCGCACCGCCAGGCTGTCCCAGGTGATAAAGGAGAACACCAGCATGGACACCACCAGCACGATGAGCAGGAAGCTGGTGCCGCACCGGGGGTGGAAGCGGGTGTATTTTTTTACATTTTCAGGGGTGAGTTCCTCGCCGGCCTCGTAGCAGGCGATGGTCTTGTGTTCGGCACCGTGGAACTGGAACATCCGGTGCATATCCTCACTGCGGCTCACCACGGCGAGATAGAGCACAAACAGGGCGATTTTCAGCACCCCTTCCAGAATGGTGCGGGACCAGCCCGGAATGTGCTCGCCCAGCAGTCCCACCAGGAAGGAGGGCAGCACCATGAAGAGCAGTACGGCGGCCATCACACCGATGAACATCGCCAGATAGGTCAGGGCATCGGAGGCTTTTTTGCCGAATTTATCGATGAGCTTTTTTTCAAAGCCGGAGGGTTCCTCTTCAAATCCGGCCAGATCGGCCGAGCGCATCAGGCAGCGGTATCCCACCCGAAGCGACTCCACAAAGCTGACGCAGCCCCGTACAATGGGAACGGAATGGTACCACTTTCTGCCGCCGGAGAAGGTGGTCCAGGTTTCGGTGGTGATGGATTTGTCCGGCCGGCGCACTGCCATGGCGGACTGATGCGGCCCCCGCATCATGATGCCTTCGATGAGAGCCTGGCCGCCGATGGAAGTCTGTTTGCAGGCACAGGCAGATTGTTTCTTGTCTATTTTGGGTTCCTCCTTTACAGGGAAGCCCCCGGGGAGCTCCCGGGGGTCAATGGTGTTCCATATCGCTGAGATCCAGCTTGTTGAGATGCACAGCGGCATCGCTGGGCGGAGCGGCTGCTTCGGTGGCGGCCTCGGCGATCTGGGTGGAATCGTCGTCCCGCTCCATGATGGGCAGGGTGATGGTCACCGTGGTGCCCTCGCCCTCCACCGAGCTGACATCCAGCCGGCCGCCATGCATCTGGATGATCTCATCTGCCACAGCCAGGCCGATGCCGGAGC
>CAKWRB010000006.1:24247-24503 GCA_934845495.1 uncultured bacterium | reverse complement strand
GACTGAGCCAGCCCCTGCGCCCCCTTCCCCCTATATAAATAAGAAGGCACCGGGCTTCAGCCACTCCCGCTCCAGCACCGGGGTCTTGGAGGGGGTCAGGGTGCAGAGGATATCCGCTCCCTCAGCCGCCTCCCTGGCCGAGGCACAGATGCGCACCGGCAGGCCGGTCATCGCCCCCATTTCCCGGGCAAACCGGGTGTCGCTCTCCAGGCTGGGGCTCCACACCCGCACCTCCCGGAGCCTGCGGATCTCGCGG
>CAKWRB010000006.1:20155-24210 GCA_934845495.1 uncultured bacterium | reverse complement strand
ATGGCCAGCAGATGGCTCCGGGCCTGGGCGCCGCTGCCGATGAGCGCCAGCACCTCGGCATCCGGGCGGGCCAGCAGATCGGTGGCGACGGCACTGGCGGCACCGGTGCGGATCTCGGTGATGGCACCGCCATCCAGCATCGCCCGAAGGGTGCCGGTTTCACCGTCAAAGAGCAGCACACTGCCCTGATGGGAGGGCAGACCCTTTTCACTGTTGTGGTGGAACACAGTGATGACCTTGGCGCCAAAGGCTCCGGATACCGCCGCCGGCATATAGCCCATGATGTCCCCAGAGGGCAGCGGGGTGACGGTGCGCAGATACTGCACCGCCTTGCCCTCCTCCAGCCGGGAAAGGCAGTCCCGCATCAGCCCGATGCACCAGGCCGGTGTCAGCCGGCGAAAGATCTCTTCCCGTTCGATGTTTGTCATTGTATCGCACTTCCTCTCCTGTCTGGCCATTCCAGCCGCATTGCAGCTGTCATAACTGCTTTACTTGTTTACTGTTATTGTACCATGAAGCGAAGCGGAATGGTATAATCGGCCAATGGGACGGGAGCGGGCCGAAGCCTGCGGATCGTCCGGCCACAGGATCAGTAACTGCATTTTGCAGCTATCATATCATCGGGTTCCGGCGACAGGTATCCCCGGGAAATAAAAAAGCCCCTGCCCGAAACCGGACAGGGGACCAATCGCCTCAAATGCCAAAGAATACCGAAGCACCCACCCGCGCCAGACCAGCCAGCAGCATCACCTGAATGGGTCCCAGGCGATGCGTCTGCAACAGCAGGAAGGCAGCAGCGAAGAGGCCGACCATCAGCCAGCTGATGCCCGACAGGGTCACAGCGCTGTTTCCCCAGAAGGCTGTTTGAAGGATCGAGATGCCTGCCGAGGCGATCATGGCCACCACAGCCGGGCGCAGCGAACCAAGCACCCCTTGCAGCACCCACATATTGCGGTATTTGAGATAGAGCCGGGCAATAGCAGTGACCAGAATGCAGGAGGGCAGAATGCACCCAAAGGTCGCCATCACTGCACCGGGCAGGCCGGCAATGCGCAGCCCTACAAAGGTGGCCGAGTTGATGGCAATGGGGCCGGGGGTCATCTGGGAAATGGTGATGAGGTCGGTGAACTCGGCCATGGAGAGCCAGCCATACCGGGTGACCACCTGTTCCTGGATCAGCGGCAGGGCAGCATAGCCGCCGCCAAAGCTGAACAGGCCGATCTGAAGAAAGCTTGTAAACAGCTGAAGCCAGGCCATTATTTCGCCACCTTTCTGTACACAAGCAACATGCGGACTGCACCGACTATTGCCGCAGCCAATACCACCAACGCCACATTGATGCCAAACACACAGCTGGCAATAAAGGCCAGCACCATAATCACCATCGAAGAGGTATCCTTGCTATGATAAAAGGCATAGGCCATTTCGTACACCACCGAGGCGATCACGGCACCCACACCTGCCTGCATTCCCTCCAGCATCAGGCTGATGAACCGGTTATCCCGGAACGCTGTGTAACAGGCCGAAATCAGCGAGATGATCACAAAGGGCGGAATGATCGTGGCAGTGATGGCAGTGACAACGCCTGCCAGTCCTGCCAGCTTGTAACCCACCACAATGGCCCCATTGACCGCAATGGCGCCGGGGGCGGACTGAGCAATAGCCACCAGGTCAAGCATTTCGTCCTCCTCGATCCAGTGGTATTCGTCCACAAACTTGCGCTTGAGCAGGGTGACGATGACATAGCCTCCCCCAAAGGTAAAGGCGCTCAGATAGAGGGTGGAGAAAAAGAGTTTTTTCAAAACAGCCTTTCGTTCGGCCAAGGTGACTCGCTTCCTTTCCGTCATTGATCTGACTACCATTATAACGGCTGGAGCATTGATTTGTAAAATACAGATTTTTTATCAAATCGATTTGTATTTCTGAATAATCATTTTTATCACAACAAAAAAAGCCGCAGAGCGGCTGCCTCTGTGGCTTTTGATTGATTCAACTATTCAATGGCGATGCGAGAATTTGCCGGAAGCTCCGGTTCGTCCCGCTTGGGCACTGTGATATGCAGTACACCCGATTCATATTTACACCGGATCTCCTCCGGCCGCAGATCACCCACATGGAAGCTCCGGCTGGCAGAACCGTAGTAACGCTCCCGGCGGAGATACCGGCCTTCCTGATCCTGTTCGTCCTTATCCAGACCCTTCGCAGCGCGGATGGTCAGGATACCGTCCTTCAGGTCGACCTGGATCTCGTCCTTGCTGAATCCGGGCAGATCCACTGCAAGCTCATACTGATCACCGTTTTCCCGCACATCCGTCTTCATCAAATTGCGGCCATGCTTGCCATACAGGGGGTTGTGGTTCAGCGCACGAAACTCCCGTTCAAACGAGTCATCAAAGAAATCATCAAACAGGTTTTCACCAAAAAGTACAGGCAGCATACATCATTCCTCCATTCGATTGAATCGCTGTTTGCCAACCGGCGGGCCCTCTTCTCTGGCCCTCCTCTTTGGTACGCTCTTATTATAGTTCTCGGTTTTAGCACTGTCAAGAGGAGAGTGCCAAAATTCACACAAAAACAACAACCTATGCAATCTTTGGATACACCTCTCCCGAAAGCCCCACCGCCCCTTGGCACACCTGGCGGTGCCCCTGCGGGGAGCAGCTCTTTGGCAATCCCCGGAAAGGTTTTGTGGGAACGGTCAGGGCGGGGGCGTTTGTGGGGGAACCGCGCCTGGCGGCGGGCAGATCCTTGGCAATCCCCGGAAAACTTTTGTGGAAGCGGAAATCTCGGCAGGCCGAATGGCATCTGCCGAGATCCTCTATGGGGTTGTGAACTGCCACATAGAGGCTAAGCCCCCCCTGTGGAAAAATGCGGCACACAAAGCCTAAGTGTCAGCGCCCCAAAAAAGGCCGCATTTTCGGAGGGGGTCAGGAGGAACCAGGTTCCTACCACATTTGAGTGAGCGAAGCGAACGGGAATACCCGCCCGCAGGCGGCGGCTTGCCCCGCAAGTCACAGTGCCAGAAAAAAAGACCAGTCTTTCGACTGGTCTCATTTTTTCTGGTGCGGATAACAGGACTTGAACCTGCACAGTATTGCTACCACTAGAACCTGAATCTAGCGCGTCTGCCAATTCCGCCATATCCGCATATCGTTAAGTTGCTTTATTATAATAGCAAACCATGGCGGATTTGTCAACAGGTTTTTTGCATTTCTGCGAAAAATAAAAAAGCGGAGCAGATCTTCTCCGCTCCGCCTCTGCCCTGGGTCAGGCCAGGACATAGATATCCACCGTCCGCCGGCCGTTCAGGCAGCTTTCGGTGTAGGTTTCATAGAACAGGTCCACATCGATCACATCGTTGAGCAGACCGATTCCGGTATCGGCTGCAACTGCATAGCCGTACACAAAGCTCCCGTCCGGGGTGGTGATGTAGAGCCTGGAGCCATAGGGGATCTCGGCAGGGTCCACTGCCACATATCCGTAGGAAAGGGTCATGCCGCTGGCACCCCAGGCCCCGCTCCGGGCCGAATAGCCGGTTGCCACCTGATCGGTGAGCTTGTAGGCATAGTTGACCGGGGTGCCGTCAGCCCCCAGCTGATAGCCGAAGTCCAGCGGGGAAACCGGATCGGCAGTACCCTGCAGAATGATTTCGGTCACCGGCTGTTCGGTGATGACATTGCTCTCCAGCTCGGTACGGGTCACTTCCCCGTCCACAATGGTCTTGTTGTAGGTCAGCTCCCGCTCGCCGTTGGAGCCTGCCTGGATCACACGGGTGCGTCCCCGGGGCAGCAGGCTGGAACCACGGTACTCCGTTTCATGCTCGATGGCTTCCGCTTCCACCGACTGCTCCACCACCACTTCCTGGTAAACGATCTCGTCATCCGGCTGCACATACATGCTGGGTGGATAGTTGATAATATCGTTTTCGTCATATGCGATGCCGTTGGCATCCAGCACCTCGCCCACCGTGCCGCCGGTGGTCTTGACCAGCATACTGCCTGCATCGGTTGTAAGTGTCACATCAAAGGCCCGGGTGATTTCGATCTCCGGAATGG
>CAKWRB010000006.1:0-20145 GCA_934845495.1 uncultured bacterium | reverse complement strand
AAAGTCCACCTCGTCATAGGCCATTGTCACGATCCCCCGCTCCGAGAGAATGGCATCAGCCGTATTCCGGGTGGTGTAGACCAGCTGCAGCTGACCGTTATCCCGAATATAGACAGCATCAGCGGACAGCGTGATCCACAGGGTCAGGAATCCA
This sequence comes from uncultured bacterium, assembly GCA_934845495.1. GTDB lineage: Bacteria > Bacillota > Clostridia > Oscillospirales > Ruminococcaceae > Avimicrobium. The sequence continues at coordinate 19,991 of CAKWRB010000006.1, read as the reverse complement.
GTGAACGCCGCCAGCATAGTGACCAGAAAGGACCGGCTGCGCAGGGCAGCAACAGCCTCAGAGGCTTTTTGCCTGAAGTTATCCATAAACATCTCCTTCTTGTTTGCCTGGGCCGGAATCAGCCGGCATTTCAGAACTTCCCACATTATATAGATCCTGTTTTGCCTTGTCAAGAAAATCCCGGTGGATTTGATTTCCAGCCTTTGGAAATCCTTTTGGGTTTTTCCCAGTGTTTGCCGTTATTTTGCCCATCTTATGTGTGAAATATTCACTTTTTCCAGCTAAATTGCACCAAAACTTCAATATTTTTGATTTATGTGAAATCTGCTGTAAACAGTTTGTTCATTTTTTCGGAACTTTATGTAACTTTGCTATAAAATTCCCTGGTATTTCCAGCTCCCCGACGCAGTGCCTCGCCTCGTTTTCCTCTCCGAAAAAGAGGGATTTTCCGCATGGGATCAAGGTTTTCCACTCTTTTGAGGGCAAAAAAATCCCCCTGTTTCCAGCGGAACAGGGGGATCATTTTCGGGGCATGATACCGGGGTGGGGTTATGCCTTTCCGGCGCAGCCCAGCACATCCACGATCTTGTGGCGGACCATTTCCTTGATGGCGGTCCGGGCCGGAGTGAGGTACTGGCGGGGGTCAAAATCAGCCGGATGCTCGGCCAGGTGCTTGCGCACGGCTGCGGTCATGGCCAGACGCAGGTCGGAGTCGATGTTGATCTTGCAGACAGCCATCTGGGCAGCCTGTCGGAGCATCTCCTCCGGAACACCGATGGCGCCGGGCATATTGCCGCCGTACTTGTTGACCTCGGCGACAAATTCCTGCGGCACCGACGAAGCGCCGTGCAGAACGATGGGGAAACCGGGCAGACGACGGCCCACTTCCTCCAGAATGTCAAAGCGGAGCTGGGGCTTGGTGCCAGGTTTGAACTTGAAGGCGCCGTGGCTGGTGCCGATGGCAATGGCCAGCGAGTCCACACCGGTTCGGGTGACGAACTCTTCCACCTCCTCCGGGCGGGTGAACAGGGCATCATCGGCCTTGACGTGCACATCGTCCTCGATGCCAGCCAGGGTGCCCAGCTCGCCCTCGACTACGGCGCCGTGGGCATGGGCGTACTCCACCACCTTGCGGGTCAGGGCGATGTTGTCCTCAAAGCTGTACTTGGAACCATCGATCATCACCGAGCTGAAGCCGCCGTCCACGCAGGCTTTGCAGATGTCAAAGTCGGCGCCGTGGTCCAGATGCAGGGCGATGGGCAGGTCGGTGTCGGCAATGGCAGCCTCCACCAGCTTGGTAAGGTACACATGCTTGGCATACTTGCGTGCGCCGGCCGATACCTGCAGGATCAGCGGGGCGCGCTCCTCAGCGGCAGCCTCGGTGATTCCCTGGATGATCTCCATATTGTTGACATTGAATGCGCCGATGGCATATCCGCCCTCGTACGCTTTTTTGAACATTTCGGTTGTTGTTACAAGCGGCATAACGACAGTCTCTCCTCTCGCAGGTGTTTGAATCGTATGGCTTTGCCGGGGAGCGGAACAGCCGCCCCGGCACCTGCTTCTATTTTACCAATCTGTGCCGGGGTTTTCAAGCTGAATTTGTCCCAGGGGATTTTTTGCAGCCGTTCCTGCAGAAAAAGAGGACCAGCAGCCCGATTGCTGCTGGTCCTCTTTTGGATTTTTTGCTCAGGCCCGGACCGCCGTGGGGCTCCACCGTTCCCGGTAGAGCCGGCGCAGCCGTTCCTCCCGGGCGGGATTGCTGGCCATGCAGCCCAGATGCCACGGCCCGGCCTCCAACCGGAACCGCAGCAGCGAAAAGCCGCACCGCCGGTAGAACCCGATGCGGCGCTCCATCAGCTGGCGCTCCTCCTCGTTTTCGGCAAAGGCAGGGTCCTCCACTTCAAAGTAGATGGTGCTCCGGGGGTACCGCCGCCGGAGCAGTGCCAGGGCCTGTTCACCGATGTGCTGTCCCCGGAACCGGGGTTCGGTGGCCAGGTAGGCGATGCGCAGCATCCCCTGCCGATCGGGTTTTTCGTGGATCAGGTAGCCGGCATAGGCGCCGCCCACGGTGACAGCCAGCGCCACCGCCCGGCCCCGCAGGATATCCCGGCGGGCATAGCGATAGCCCCGCAGCTCATAGGGGTGAAAATCCCGGACAATGCTCCGGCCCAGCCCCAGCACCTCCCCCAGGGCCAGGGGGCGGAAGGACACAGTCATACGCTTCTCCTCTCTCCGGTCTGCTGCCCGCTCCGGGCTTTCCGGCGCTTATTCCTCCGGGCGAAGGTTCTCCTTCTCCACCGGGTCCAGCACGATGTGCCCCTCGGCCCGGGTGCGGTTCAGATCGATCACACGCTGGTTGCGGCTGCCCTTGTAGATCAGGGTCAGATCCCGCTGGGCCAGAACGAACCGGCCGTCCACCAGGGTGTCGGTCTCCTCCAGCAGCTGGCGGATGCCGTCATCGCTCTTCTGCATCTCCAGCAGCTCCTCATAGGTGTAACCGGTGTAGGTCATCACATCTTTGCCCAGGGCGTGGACACCCCGGCAGACCTCCACCAGCTCCCCGGCCTGGACAATGGGGTCACCCCCCGACAGGGTAATGCCCTTGAGCAGCGGGTTCTTGCGAAACTCCTCCAGCACCTTTTCGGCTGTGACATCGTAGCCGCCGTCCATGGAATGGCTTTCGGGATTATGGCAGCCCGGACAGTGATGCGGGCACCCCTGGGTGAACAATACATAGCGCAGCCCCGGCCCATCCACGATGGACTCCCGGACTACACCGCAAATTCGAATCATACTCTTCCTCCTCACAATCTTTGGATAAAAACAGGGGACGGAAAGTCCGTCCCCCGGTTTTGCTGATCAGCTATGGCCTCAGATGCGCTCCAGGCCGGTGGAAACCGAGTGCTTTACACGGTCGGATTCCTCTGCACGCTTGGCATTGTTGAAGCGATCCAGTGTGCCCACCAGGTAACCGGTGATCCGACGGATCCGCTCAAACTTTACGCCCTCGCCAATCATGATGTCCTTTTCGCTCATAGTAATTGCCTCCTTGTATGGTCGCGGCGATGTGCCGTGGTTGGTTTGTGTATATTCGGTCAGCGGCCACAGCAGCCCAGGGGATTGGGGCGGCGGTCTGCCTCCTCAAACTGGTCGCCGTGGTAGCCGATGGTATCTGCGTTCATATTGCGGTACAGCCCCAGCTTCTGCAGCTTTTCCAGGCTGACCCCTTCGCCGTCCCGGCGGCCGCACCGGGGGCATACCTCATCGATAATGCCGGTATAGCCGCACACCGGGTCCCGGTCCACCGGGTGGTTGATGGAGCCATAGCCCACACCGCTTTCCTTCATGCAGCGCACCACTGCCTCAAAGGCATCCAGGTTCTTGAGCGGATCGCCGTCCAGCTCGATGTAACTGATGTGGCCGCCGTTGGTGAGGGCATGGTAGGGTGCCTCCAGACGGATCTTTTCAAAGGCGTTGATCTCGTAGTACACCGGCACATGGAAGGAGTTGGTGTAGTAGTCCCGATCGGTGACACCGGGGATCTCGCCGTACTTTTTCCGGTCCATGCGCACAAAGCGTCCGGAGAGGCCCTCGGCCGGAGTGGCGATGAGCGAGAAGTTGAGGCCGGTCTTCTGGGCCTCCTCGTCCATGCGCTTGCGCATATAGCCCACGATCTCCAGACCCAGGTTCTGGGCCTCCTTGCTTTCGCCGTGGTGCTTGCCGATGAGCGCCTTGAGGCACTCGGCCAGGCCGATGAAGCCGATGGTGAGGGTGCCGTGCTTGAGGACCTCGCCCACGCTGTCATCCGGCGAGAGCTTTTCCGAGTCGAGCCATACGCCCTGACCCATCAGGAAGGGGTAGTTGCGCACCTTTTTGGCAGACTGGATCTTGAAGCGCTCCAGCAGCTGCTCGATCACCAGGTTCACCTTGCGCTCCAGCTCCTCGAAGAACCACTCCACATTGCCATGGGCATTGATGGCGATGCGGGGCAGGTTGATGGAGGTAAAGCTCAGGTTGCCGCGGCCGCAGGTCAGCTCCCGGGTGGGGTCATAGACATTGGCCATCACGCGGGTGCGGCAGCCCATGTAGGCCACCTCGGTGTTGTAGTCACCCGGCTTGTAGTAGGGCAGGTTGAAGGGGGCATCCAGGAAGGAGAAGTTGGGGAACAGCCGCTTGGCCGATACCCGGCAGGCGAGCTTGAACAGGTCGTAGTTCGGGTCGCTCTCGTTGTAGTTGATACCCTCCTTGACCTTGAAGATGTGGATCGGGAAGATGGGGGTCTCGCCATTGCCCAGACCGGCATCTTCGGCCAGCAGAATGTTGCGGATCACCATCCGGCCCTCGGGGGTGGTGTCAGTGCCGTAGTTGATCGAGCTGAAGGGCACCTGGGCACCGGCCCGGGAGTGCATGGTGTTGAGGTTGTGTACCAGGGCTTCCATGGCCTGGTAGGTGGCGCGATCGGTCTCCTTTTCGGAGTACTTCACTGCAAACTTCTGCAGCTTTTCCACTGCCTCCTCGCCCACGATCTCAGCCAGATAGGGGGCCTCCAGGCGGCAGTACTCCTCGCTGGCCTCCAGCCGGGGCTTGACGCCGCTTTCGGCATAGACCTTCCGCTTGATCTCCTTGAAGCTCTCCTCCAGATCGGACTTGCCCTCCAGGATCTCGGCTGCCTTGGCCAGATTCTTGGTGTACAGCTTGGAGTAGGTCTTGGCTACACCAATGGCCATACCGTAATCAAAGTTCGGAATGCTCTGACCGCCGTGCTGATCGTTCTGGTTGGACTGAATGGCGATGCAGGCCAGGGCCGAGTAGCTCTGGATGTCGTTGGGCTCCCGCAGGAAGCCATGACCGGTGGAAAAACCGTCCTTGAAGAGCTTGACGATGTCGATCTGGCAGCAGGTGGTGGTCAGGGTGAGGAAGTCCAGATCATGGATGTGGATATCCCCGTCCCGGTGCGCCTTGGCATGCCGGGGATTGAGGACATACATCTCGTAGAACTGCTTGGCGCTTTCGGAGCCGTACTTGAGCATGGTGCCCATGGCGGTATCGCCGTCGATGTTGGCATTCTCGCGCTTGACATCGTTGTCCACAGCGTCCTTGAAGGTGAGGTCCTCCAGGGTCTTCATCAGGCGGGTGTTCATCTCCCGCACCCGGGTGCGCTCTGCCCGGTACAGAATGTATTCCTTGGCAGTGCGGGCATGGCCGTTTTCGATCAGGGTGTGCTCCACTGCGTCCTGGACCTCCTCCACGGTGGGAGTGTGGCCCTGGATGGTGGCCTCCACATAGTCCTCGACCTTCTGGGCCAGATCCTGTGCCATCTCGTAGTCATTGCCGCCCAGCACCTGAGCTGCCTTGTAGATGGCATCTGCAATCTTTACCCGGTCAAAGGCAACTTCTCGTCCGTCCCGCTTGATGATCATTCTAAGCATGCTGCGTTGCTCCTCACTTTGTAATATTCCGTCATTTTATCCGTTAAGTACAATATCTGTCGAATTTAAGGCAGCTATCACACAATATATAGTGCCTTTTCCTTTATATATTGTAACCACCCGACCCCGTTCTGTCAATAGAGTCAAGTCACAGAACCGCCCGGCTGTTTGGCATTGTACCTAAACCGCAGCCCCCTGCCCCCACCTTTGAACCGCCGAATCGGGAGGTGGTGGAAAACTGTTTGTGGATTATTGGGCAGTTATGCACTGCTTTCCACCAACTTCTCCACAAAATTGATGATAGCTCTGAAATAAAATACATGATGTATAGTTCTGACTGTCAAAGAAAGGGACGAAAATTTTGCCCCTGTGTGAAATCTCACAAAAAGCAGCCTTTTCCCCCTGCCCCGATTCAAGGGCTTCCCGAAAATAAAAAACAGCGGTGGGAGTTCCCCGCCGCCGCTTTTTCTATACCACCTGCCGCCGGCTTTCCTCGTCGGATAAAACCGCCGCCAGTGCGCATTCAAACCGAACTGCTGCCCATCTCCAGCAAGCTGCCGCAAGCACTTGCAGCACAACCAACAGCCCCGCACGGAATGTTCCAGCCACCGCCAGTTCGGCCACCACCAGTGCCAAAGTTCCCACCAGCGATAGAACCGAAAGGGTTCGGCCAACTTGCCGCCCCTCTTTGCGCTTCTGTTCAAGGGCGGTCAGCCGCTCTGCCCAATCACCCGGCTTTCCGGACAACTGATTGCTCTGATTGGACAGCACTCCGGCCAGATAGAGCTGCTCGGTATAATTGCAGGTGCAGACGATAAAAACAAACCTCATCAGCCAGCCGCAGTTGGCAGCGCTGCCAACTGCGGCATGACCCATTGGCTCAACAGGAACAGATAGGCAATCAGGAACAGAAAACTCCCAACGGCAACCATCAGCTGCCGCTGCCCCGCCTGCCGGAGAAGGTCGGCCTTTCTCTCATTCCGTTTCTCCATTCGGTGTCACCTCCTGTGCATCATCACAGCTACCTTCCATTTTAGGCAAGCAGCTCCTGCAGTTTCTTCTGGAAGCGATTCTGGACTGCCTTTCCCATCTGATAGAGCAGCAGATAAACCAGATACACCGCCGCTGTATAGACAGTATGCGCAAATACAAATTCAATGGCAACGAACACGGTATGTGCCAGCAGTCGGAACTTAAACCCCTGCACGATCCCCTCCCTGGCTGTCTGGGCTTTCCGGCTGATCTCTTCCAGCCCGGCCCCGGCATCTGCAGCGTCCATTTTTCCAAATTGATCCACTGTCTGGTCAATTGCCCAGGCTCCCTGGATCAGGGTAAAGCAGTAGGAGATCGTGGAGATCCCCACGATGCCATTTATCAACCCAAGGTATGGGAAAGGTGGGATCCGGGACTGGAGCAGGAAGGTATAGCCCAGCATCAGTACAAACTCCACAGCAAAGCTCAGAGCGCTGCCGGCCACCTGCAGCATGGAAGCCTTTCGCAGCACCGCCAGCATCTCGGTATGATCTCGTTTCATACGCACACCCCCAACCTGTATATCCGACGAAGAGAACAGCGAACCAGGTGAATCGCACCTTACGCCCTCTGCTTCGCCCTTTGATTCAAGTATAACATTTTACCCCCCCGAGAAAATCCACAGTTTCCTTAAAGTTTTACCTCATTTATACCACAGATTGCACAGTCCCTGCCCCGAAGGGCAAAAAAGCAGCACCCCCTTGCCGGTAGGTGCTGCTCTGGTTATGATTTTGTGATGTACTTGAGGTAGATGATTCCCTCGCCGGGGTCGATCCAGGCATTCTGCACCTCGGTGGAGACAGCATAGTGGCTCATCGAGGTGTAGAGGGGCAGTACCACCCCGCTCTGGAGCAGCAGTTGTTCTGCCTGGGCCAGGGTGTGTACCGCCTGCTCGCCGGTTTCGGCTGCCGCCTGTTCCAGCAGGGCCTCGTACTCCTCTGACTGCCAGCCGGTGGAATAGCGGTCACTATCCTGGGAGAAATCCTCCAGCAGCCCCATGGCGGTGGAATCGGACAGCGCAAGAAGTGCCATATCGTAATCCCCGGCGCGCACCCGCTGCCACAGCTCCTCCTCGGGCAGGGGGCGCACATTGATGCTGGCGCCCAGACGGTTCTGCCAGCTGCCCTGGATTAGTCCGGCGGCCTGGCGGTCGGTCTGGGTATCGGGCAGCAGCAGCTCGGTAAAGGGCAGTTTCTGCTCCCGTTCGGCAGCCAGTCCCGCCCGGAACAGCGCCCGGGCCTCACCGGAAAGGGTCAATGCCGCACAGGAACCGGCTGTCTCCCGGTAGTCCAGGGTGCGCTCGCTGGCGGTTTCGGGCACCAGGTCGTTGGTGATGCTCTGGTCCTCGGGCAGCACCCCGGCAATGGCCTCCCGGTCCACCACCCCACAGAGCGCCTGGCGGATGGACTCGTTCCCCAGCAGGCTGCGGTCTGTGTTCACCACCAGGGCATAGGTGGTATCGGCATACTCGGTGATGGTCGCCTTTTTCAGTGTCACCGACGACTGCCGGGGCACCGGCGCATAGAAGCTGTCCCCTTCGGCAAAGGCTGCCAACGGGTCGGCACAGCCCAGGGCGATGTTGGCGCCATACAGCACCGCCGGCTGGTCGGAATGGTAGTTGGCATTCTGGCGCAGGCGGATCTCCTTGCCCGACTCATAGAGGCTGATCACATAGGGGCCGTTGTAGAGGGTGGTTTTCATCTCCAGGCCATAGCGCCCCTTCTGCTGGGTGAAAAAGCTCTCCTTACAGGGAGCGGCATACCACTGAGCCAGCACGGTGGTGATGCCGCTGTCCGGTTTTTCCAGAGTCAGCACCAGGGTGTGGTCGTCCGCTGCCCGAACCCCCAGCGATTCCGGCGGCAGCTCCCCGGCAAGGATAGCCTCGGCATTCTGCACCGGGCGCAGGTTTTCGGCATGGGGCGAAACACTGCCCGGCCCGAACAACCGGCGGAAGGCAAAGACGAAGTCCCCGGCAGTGACAGCGCTGCCATCCGACCAACAGGCGTCCTCCCGGAGCTGAAAGGTATAGGTGCGTCCATCCGGCGAGACGGTATACCCCTTGGCCACACCGGGGTGCAGGCCGCCCTCCGGATCCTCCACCAGCAGCCCTTCAAACACATTCGATGCCACCAGAATGGAATTTTTGTTTTCGGCAAACTGGGGGTCAAAGGTCCCTGCCGCTCCGGTCAGGGCCAGTTTTGCCACAAACACATCGTCGCCGCAGCCGGCCAGCAGCCCCAGGCAAAGCCCCAGGCTCAACAGCAGTGCTGCCATCTTCCGCAGTCCTTTCACGGATGCTCCTCCCCTCTGCTTGATGTCACTCTTACGATTTTACCATGCCGCTGTACCGGGAACAAGGGCAAAATTTTGAAGATCTTCCGATAAAACAAAAAACCGGGAGCCCGGCGGGGAAAACCCCTGGGCTTCCGGTTTGATCTGCATGTTGCTCTGTTAGATGAGCTCGATGATTGCCATTTCGGCAGCGTCGCCACGACGGGGGCCAGTCCGGATGATCCGGGTGTAACCACCGTTGCGCTCTGCATAGTTCGGAGCGATCTCGTCGATTACCTTCTTGGCAACCGCTTCCTTCGTAATGAAGGAGAAGATCTGACGCTTGGAATGAAGATCGCCGCGCTTAGCGGTGGTGATGATCTTCTCAGCAACCGAACGAACTTCCTTTGCTCTGGTCACTGTGGTCTCGATCTTGCCGTTCTCCAGCAGATAAGTCACCATTGCTCTGAGCATCGCGGTTCTGTGATCGGCATTTCTGCCGAGTTTGCGTGTACCGGGCATTTATGTTCACTCCTTTTACCTGTGCCTGAGGAATAACATCAATTTGTGATTATTCTTCGTCCTTGTTAAAGTCCAGACCGAGGCTGCGCAGCTTGCTTACAACCTCCTCAAGGCTCTTCTTACCGAGATTACGGACCTTCATCATTTCCTCAGGGGACTTGTTGATCAGGTCGTTGACCGAGTTCACACCTGCGCGCTTGAGGCAGTTGAATGCACGCACCGACAGGTCAAGCTCTTCAATGGTCATCTCAAGTACCTTTTCTTTTCCGGTATCCTCTTTCTTCTCCATGATCTCGGTGTTCGAGATCTCATCGGAGAGTTCAACGAAGTGGTTGAGCTGTCTATTGAGGATCTTGGCGGCCAGACTGACAGCTTCCTTGGCGGAAATGGTGCCATCTGTCCAAACTTCCAGTGTCAACTTATCGTAATCGGTGATCTGCTCTACACGGGTGTTTTCCACGGTGTAGTTCACCTTGAGAACGGGCGTAAAAATGCTATCCACTGCAATGGTGCCGATGGGAGCCTTGGAAAGCTCCAGCACCTTGTTCTTGTCAGCAGATACATAGCCCTGGCCCTTCTTCAGGGTAATATCCATCGAGAGCTTTGCACCCTCGCCCAGAGTGGCGATGTGCATGCTCGGGTCAAGAATTTCCACCTCAGCATCAGTCTCGATGCTGCCCGCTGTCACTTCGCAGGGACCAGCCGCTTCGATGCGGACGGTCTTGGGCTCCTCTGTGAACAGCTTGGCGGTAAGGCCCTTGATGTTGAGAATGATCTCGGTGACATCTTCCTTAACGCCGGGGATAGTCGAGAACTCGTGTTGTACGCCGTCGATCTTTACCGACAGTACGGCCACACCGGGAAGCGAGGAGAGCAGCACACGACGAAGGCTATTGCCCAAGGTAGTACCAAATCCTCTGTCCAGCGGCTCCGCGATAAATCTTCCGTAGGAACCGTCGGGCTTGAGTTCATCGGTGATAATCTTCGGCTCTATGATTTTTACCATTTATAAAAACCCTCCCTTATCTCGGGCAGCCTTTCCGGGAATGATCCCGGAAAGTTCCTGGCCCTTGTGTTTCGCATTCCTTGCTGACTGCTTAGAGGTGAATTACTTGTTGTACAGCTCGACGATGAGATGCTCGGCTACATCGTAGTCGATATCGTCACGGGCGGGCATAGCAACGATCTTGCCGTCGAAGGCATCGGCAGCCTTCTCGATCCACTTCGGGCAGGGGTTCTTACCGTTCTGCTCAACCAGAGCCTTGAACTTTTCGGAAGCACGGGACTTCTCGCTGACAGCGATCACTTCGCCGGGTCTTACCTGGTAAGAGGGAATGTCCACACGCTGGCCGTTTACAGTGAAGTGACCATGTGTCACCAGCTGACGGGCCTCACGGCGAGTATTGGCATAACCCATACGGAACACTACATTGTCCAGACGACGCTCCAGCTCCTGCAGCAGCACCTCACCGGTGTTGCCCTGCTTGCGCTCGGCTCTCTCGTAGTATCCGCGGAACTGACGCTCGAGGACACCATAGATGAACTTAACCTTCTGCTTCTCGGCCAGCTGCAGTGCATATTCCGACTGCTTGCGGCGGTTCTGCTTGGGGTTGCGGTTGGTTTCCTTGGAGTAACCAAGAACCGCGGGGGAAAGGCCCAGAGCCTTGCATCTTCTCAGAATGGGCTGTCTATTCTTAGCCATTGATTGGTTCCTCCTTTGTTATACTCTTCTTCTCTTGGGCGGGCGGCAGCCATTGTGCGGAATCGGAGTAACATCCTTGATCATGTTAACTTCCAGACCAGCTGCCTGCAGTGCGCGGATCGCAGCCTCACGGCCGGCGCCAGGGCCCTTAACATAAACTTCAACTGTCTTCAGGCCATGCTCCATAGCAGCCTTGGCAGCAGTCTCAGCAGCGGTCTGAGCAGCAAAGGGAGTGCTCTTTCTGGAACCGCGGAAGCCCAGACCACCGGCGCTGGCCCAGGAGAGGGCGTTACCGTTGGTATCGGTAATGGTGACAATTGTGTTGTTAAAGGTGGACTGGATATGCGCAGCACCGCGCTCGATGTTCTTGCGCTCACGGCGTCTGGTGCGAACAGCCGCCTTCTTTGTTACAGCCTTAGCCATATCGTATCCCTCCTAATTACTTCTTCTTGTTGGCGATGGTCTTCTTCGGACCCTTGCGGGTACGGGCGTTGGTCTTGGTGCGCTGGCCTCTTACAGGCAGGCCCTTTCTGTGACGCACGCCACGGTTGCAGCCAATTTCGATCAGGCGCTTGATGTTCAGCGCTGTGTCTCTTCTCAGGTCACCCTCAACCACGAGGTTCTTGTCGATATACTCTCTGAGCTTGGTTTCGTCCTCGAGAGTCAGGTCCTTGACACGGGTGTCGGGGTTGACGCCAGTGGCGGCCAGAATATCGTTAGCTGTCTTACGACCGATACCGAGGATATAGGTGAGACCGATCTCGATTCTCTTTTCTCTCGGCAGATCAATACCGGCAATACGAGCCATATTATTGTTGCACCTCCATCTTAATAGGTTTGCAGATTAGCCCTGACGCTGCTTGTGCTTGGGGTTCGGGCAAATGACCATGACACGGCCCTTGCGCTTAATAACCTTGCATTTCTCGCACATAGGCTTTACGGAAGGTCTTACTTTCATTTGAAACGTGCCTCCTTATTTCAAAACCGTTGGGTATAAAATCTTACTTGGAACGCCAGGTGATGCGTCCCTTGGTCAGGTCATAGGGGGACATTTCCACTGTGACCTTATCTCCGGGCAGAATGCGGATGTAGTTCATGCGCAGCTTGCCGGATATGTGTGCCAGGATCTTGTGCCCGTTGGGCAGTTCCACCTGGAACTGTGCATTGGGCAGCGCTTCCAGCACTACACCTTCAATCTCAATTACGTCGTCCTTCGCCAAGACCGGATTCCTCCTTTTCCCTGTCTGCTGTATCCTGCGCCAAATCACGCAGGGCTCGCCTCAGCTGTCGGTCCGTCCGCATCTGGCTGGGTACCAGCGTCCATGCGGTCGGACGCAGATGACGGGGATTTTTTGCCTTGGGACTGCCGAGCTTGCGGTGCTTGCCGTCCACGACGAGCACCCGGCGGTCATCACCGCCCAGAACAGCCAGCAGCCTTCCCCGGTCTTTCCCGCTGAGGGATATTACCACTGTTCCCGCCTTTGCCATACGCACACCTTATGCCTTGGTCAGAATGACCGGGCCATTCTCGGTGATGGCGATGGTGTTTTCAAAGTGAGCCGAGGGCTTGCCATCCTGAGTTACCACAGTCCACTGGTTCTTCAGGACCCGGACTGCCGGTGTACCCATGTTGACCATGGGTTCGATGGCAATGACCATACCGGGCAGCAGGCGGGTGCCATGGCCCGGGCGGCCGTAGTTGGGCACTTCGGGATCTTCGTGAAGGTTCTGGCCAACACCGTGGCCCACATACTCCTTCACCACGCCGAACCCGAACTGCTCCACATAGCTCTGCACCGCCCAGCCGATATCGCCGATCCGGTTGCCCGGAACAGCGGCGGCTATACCGCGGCGCAGCCCCTCCTGGGTGGCGTCCAGCAGCTGCTGGACTTCGGGGGCGATGCTGCCCACTGTAAAGGTAAAGGCGTTATCGCCGTGATAGCCTTTATAGTAAGCACCCACATCAATGCTGACGATGTCGCCCTCGCGGATCACCCGGGAACCGGGGATGCCGTGGATCACTTCATCATTGACGGAAATACAGGCGCTTCCAGGGAAGCCGCCGTATCCAAGAAAGGACGGCTTTGCGCCTTGAGAGAGAATGAATTTGTGGATCTTGCGATCGATCTCCGCGGTGGTGACACCGGGCTTGATCGCCTCTCCACCGACAAGCAGAGCCTGTGCCGAAATTCTGCCGGCGTCCCGCATGGCGGTGAGCTCGGCAGCGGTTTTAAGCACAACCATGGTTACGCCTCCAGGATTGCGAGGAGCTGCGCGGTGATCGCGCTGATCTCCTGGGTGCCGTCTACGGTGAAGAGCTTGCCAGCCTCACGGTAGTAGTCTGCCAGAGGAGCTGTCTGCTCATGGTAAACGGCCAGGCGGTCCTTGATGGTTTCAGGCTTATCGTCCTTGCGGATGATGAGCTTGCCGCCGCACTTGTCGCAGATACCGTCCACAGCGGGAGCCTTGTTTACCATGTGGTAGCTGGCTCCGCAGCTTTCGCATACGCGTCTGCCGCCCAGACGGGATTCGATCACTTCATCGGGTACATCGATTTCGATTACACGGTCGATCTCCACGCCCATTTCGTCCAGGGCTTCTGCCTGGGGAACAGTGCGCGGGAAACCGTCCAGGATAAAACCGTTCTTACAGTCATCTGCTGCAATGCGGTCCTTGAGGATGGCAATAACAACAGCGTCCGGAACCAGCGCGCCGGCGTCCATGAAGGATTTGGCTTCCAGACCGGCCTGGGTGCCGTTCTTCACGGCTTCGCGCAGGATGTTGCCGGTGCTGATGCTGGGAATCGCAAGCTTTTCGCAAACGATCTCGGCCTGAGTGCCCTTACCGGCACCAGGGGCTCCAAGAAGAATGAGTTTCATAACAGAATACCTTCTTTCGGCTTACTCAAGGAATCCCTTGTAATGACGCATCATCATCTGGGATTCAAGCTGGCGGACTGTATCCAGGGCAACGCCGACCACGATGATGATCGAAGTACCGCCCAGGGAGATGTTGATACCCATAAGCTGAGAGAGCAGGATCGGGCCGATGGCGATAATCGCCAGGAAGATGCCTCCCACAACGGTTACCTTGCTTACCACGCGGGCAATGAAGTCTGCGGTGGGCTTGCCGGGACGGATGCCCGGGATGGTGCCGTTGTTCTTTCTCAGGTTGTTGGCGATCTCCATGGGGTTATACTGGATCGAAATATAGAAGTAGTTGAATGCCATGATCAGGAAGAAGTACAGCACAGCATATACCCAGTGATCATAGCGGAGAACGCTCAGGATCTTACCCATGATACCCTGGGGATCCACATGCATGAATCCGGCAATGGTAGAGGGGATCGAGAGGATCGAGCTGGCGAAAATGACAGGCAGAACGCCGGACATATTCACCTTGATCGGAATGTGGCTGGACTGGCCGCCATACATCTTACGGCCTACCACACGCTGCGCATACTGTACCGGAATACGCCGCTCGGCATTGGTCATAACGACAATGAACACGATGGCGGCCAGGAACAGTACCAGAGTGAAGGGAACGATGAACCAGTACTTCATCATGCCGTTGATGGCCAGGTAAACCTGGGTCACAACGGTGTTCACGGCCGAAGCGGCCCGTGAAACGATACCGGCAAACAGAATCATCGAAATGCCGTTGCCGATTCCCTTGTTGTCGATCTGCTCACCCATCCACATAACCAGCATCGAGCCGGCCAGGAAGGAGATGATGATGACAGCAGCGGAGAAGTACTTTGCGAAGCCCTCAGTATAGGTGAGGGCGCCGTAGTTGCGCATCAGGAAGTAATATGCCACCGACTGCAGCAGGCCCAGGCCCACGGTGCAGTACCGGGTGTACTTGTTGAGCAGTTTGCGTCCCTCTTCACCTTCCTTGGCCAGCTGCTCCAGCGACGGAATCGCCACAGCCAGCAGCTGGATCACAATGGAAGCGGTAATATAGGGAGAAATACCCAGAGCAAACAGAGTGGAGTTGCTGAAGGCGCCACCGCTGAGCAGGTCGATGTAGCCCAGCCAGTTGTTGTCGCCGCTAATATAAGTCTTGAGAATATCCGGCTTCAGGAACGGAACCGGAATCGCTGCGCCGATGCGGAAAAGCAGCAGGATGAAACCTGTATACAGGAGCTTCGCACGAAGATCCGCTGTTTTCCAAGCATTCTTCAGTGTTTCAAGCACTTACATCACCTCGGCCTTTCCTCCAGCTGCCTCGATCTTCTGCTTTGCGGAAGCAGAGAATGCCTTAGCGTTTACAGTGAGCTTCTTCTCGAGCTCGCCGTTTCCGAGGATCTTGATGCCGTCCAGAGTCTTCTTCACCAGACCAGCCGCAACGATTGCAGCCTCATCTACAACGGCGCCGTCCTCGAACACATTCAGGTCGCTGACATTGATCGCTGCATACTTGGTAGCAAAAATGTTGTTGAAGCCTCTCTTGGGAAGTCTTCTGGTCAGGGGCATCTGGCCGCCCTCAAAGCCCGGTCTTACGCCGCCGCCCGAACGGGCATTCTGGCCCTTGTGGCCCTTGCCGGCTGTCTTGCCGTTACCGGAACCGCTGCCGCGGCCCTTGCGGAAGGCCTTCTTGACAGAGCCCGGTGCGGGAGAAAGTTCATGAAGTTTCAATTTACCTGCACCTCCTTTGGTTATGCTTCGGTTACCTCTACCAGGTGGCTGATCTTTACGATCTTGCCCTTTGTAGCGGCATTGTCGGGCTGAATGGTTTCATTCCCGATCTTGTGAAGGCCCAGGGAGTGAGCGGTAGCGATCTGCTTCTCACCACGGCCGTTGAGGCTCTTTACAAGCTTAATCTTCAGTGCCATGTTCGCGCTCCTCCTTAACCAATAATTTCACGGACGCTCTTGCCGCGCTTAGCAGCGATCTCGTCTACGTTTCTCAGCGACATCAGGCCCTGCATGGTAGCAGATACCATGTTCTTGGGGTTTCTGGAGCGCAGAGACTTAGTTCTGATGTTCTTGACACCAGTAACTTCCAGTACCGCACGGACAGGGCCGCCGGCGATCAGGCCGGTACCTTCCGGAGCGGGACGCATCAGCACGCGGCCGGCGCCATAAACGCCTACTACCTCGTGGGGAATGGTTGTACCCTTCAGGGAAACCTTCACCAGGTTCTTCTTTGCATCCTCAATGCCCTTGCGGATTGCATCCGGCACTTCGGAAGCCTTACCCAGGCCGAAGCCTACGGTACCGTTACCGTCGCCGACTACAACCAGCGCGGCGAACTTGAAAATACGGCCACCCTTAACAGTCTTGGAAACGCGGTTAATGGTGACTACTCTTTCCTGCAGTTCCATGTTGGAAGCGTCAATTCGAGCCAAAAGTATCCCTCCTACCTTAGAATTTGAGACCGCCCTCGCGAGCACCCTCAGCCAGTTCCTGTACACGACCATGGTAGATGTAACCACTGCGGTCAAATACTACCTCGGAAACACCCTTGGCAAGTGCAGCCTTGGCTACAGCCTCGCCTACCTTGCGGGCAGCTTCCTTGTTGCCGCCGAAGCCTTCGAAGCCCTTCTCCATGGAAGAGGCGCTGGCCAGAGTTACGCCGTTCACATCGTCGATGATCTGAGCGTAAATGTGCTTGGCGGAGCGGAATACACTAAGGCGTGGACGCTCTGGTGTGCCGCTGATCTTAGCTCGAACTCTCATGTGTCTCTTGAGTCTTGCCTTATTGCTGTCAGGCTTTTTCACCATATCAATTCACTCCTTTACTTACTTCTTGCCCTTACCGGCCTTGCCTTCCTTGCGGATGACATACTCGCCGACATAACGGATGCCCTTGCCCTTGTAAGGCTCCGGCGGACGCTTGGCGCGTACTTCGGCAGCGAACTGACCTACGGCCTGCTTGTCGTAACCGCTGATGACGATCTTGCTCGGGGAGGGAACATCAATGGTGATGCCGTTGCCCTCAGTCATAACAACCTGATGGGAGAAGCCCAGTGTCATAACCAGGTCCTTGCCCTGCTTGGCTACACGGTAACCAACGCCCTGAACCTCCAGCTCCTTGGTGAAGCCTTCGGAAACGCCGTGTACCATGTTTGCAATCAGGGTTCTGGTCAGGCCGTGCAGACTTCTGTGCTCCTTATCGTCGGAAGGACGGGTAACCAGTACCTCGCCGTTCTCAATGGCTACAGTCAGGTCGGGGTTTACAGCCTGGGTCATGGTGCCCTTGGGGCCCTTGACGGTAACGACGCTGTTTTCCACAGTAACCTCTACGCCGGCCGGGATTGCGATCGGCTTTCTACCAATTCGAGACATATTGTTTGCACCTCCTTTACCAGACGAATGCCAGAACTTCGCCGCCCACATTTTCCTTGCGAGCCTGCTTGTCTGTCATAACGCCCTTCGATGTAGATACGATGGCAATACCCAGGCCCTTCATGACCTTGGGCATATCCTCGCAGTTTGTATAAATTCTCAGACCGGGCTTAGAAACGCGTCTGAGACCGGAAATAACCGAAGTCTTGTTCTCGCCGTACTTGAGAACGATCCGAATGATGCCCTGCTTCCCGTCTTCGATCAGCTGGAAGCTCTTGATGTAACCTTCATCCAGGAGAATCTGGGCGATCGCCTTCTTCATCTTGGAAGCGGGTACATCCACTGTTTCGTGCTTTGCGGCACCTGCATTCCGGATGCGTGTCAGCATGTCAGCGATGCTGTCGGTGATATGCATACCGTTAACCTCCTTAAACTAACTTACCAGCTTGCCTTCTTGACGCCCGGGATCTGACCCTTGTAGGCCAGCTCGCGGAAGCAGATACGGCAGATGCCGTACTTTCTCAGGTAGGCATGGGGTCTGCCGCAGATCTTGCATCTGTTGTAGGCTCTTGTGGAAAATTTAGGTGTTCTCTGCTGCTTGTTGATCATGGACTTCTTAGCCACTTAAATTCCCCCTTACTTCTCGAACGGAGCGCCCATCAGCTCAAGGAGCATCTTGGCCTCTTCGTCAGTCTTAGCGGTTGTAACAAAAGCGATGTCCATACCGCGTACCTTGTCGATTTTATCGTACTCGATCTCAGGGAAGATAAGCTGCTCCTTCAGACCGAAGGCAAAGTTGCCGCGGCCATCGAAGCCATTGGCGCTGATACCTCTGAAGTCTCTTACACGGGGCAGAGCCACGCTGAACAGTCTATCGAGGAACTCGTACATCATATCGCCTCTGAGTGTCACCTTGACACCTACTACCATGCCCTCGCGGAGCTTAAAGTTCGCTACCGACTTCTTGGCCCGGCATACGCAGGGCTTCTGGCCGGTGATGGTAGCAATATCGCCCATAATGGCGTCGATCATCTTCTGGTTGTCGCGGGCTTCGCCGCAGCCGACATTCACGACGATCTTGTCCAGCTTGGGGATCTGCATGACACTCTTGTAGCCGAACTTCTTGTTCAGAGCGGGAGCTACTTCATTTACATAGAATTCTTTCATTCTTGCCATGTTCTCAATCCTCCTCACTTAGAAAGTTTCGCCGCACTTCTTGCAGGCGCGCTGCTTTGTGCCGTCAGCGTTGATCTTATGGGCCAGGCGGGTGGGCTTACCGCACTTGGGGCAAACCAGCATAACCTTGCAGGCATGCATGGGGCCTTCCACCTTCAGGATGCCGCCGGTTTCGCCGGCACGGCGGGGCTTTACATGCTTGGAAACCACATTGATTCCCTCTACGATTACCTTGTTCTCCTTCGGGCTTACCTCGAGAACCTTACCCTGCTTGCCCTTGTCTTTGCCTGACAGAACAACGACGGTATCGCCAGTTTTAACATGAATATTGTTCATCTGTCAAACTCCTCCAATTAAAGCACTTCGGGAGCCAGGCTCAAAATCTTGAGATAATCCTTTTCACGAAGCTCACGGGCTACTGGCCCAAAGATTCGTGTGCCCCGGGGTTGTTTGTCGTCACGGATGATAACGGCGGCGTTCTCATCGAAACGGATGTAAGTGCCATCGTCTCTTCTCAGTCCCTTGGCGGAACGAACGATAACAGCCTTCACTACATCGCCCTTCTTTACCATACCGCCCGGGGCTGCCTTCTTAACGGAACATACTACAACATCGCCGATGTTGGCGTATCTTCTGCGGGTGCCGCCCAGAACGCGGATGCACATGAGCTCTCTGGCTCCGGTGTTATCCGCAACATTGAGATAGGTCTGCATCTGGATCACAGTGCATTCCTCCTTTCGGTTCAACTCAGTTTACCAGCTTCGGGGGTCCTACCACCGAGGACTGCCTGCAACCGTTTTTATGCAGGCGCTTAAACTGATGTGTTTGTATTCGTACAAATAAAGCGAGAAAACAGTGATCTTACTTGGCCTTCTCGATAATTTCGGCTACTCTCCATCTCTTATCCTTGGAAAGGGGACGGGTCTCCATAACCTTTACGGTATCGCCGATGTTGCAGCTGTTGAGCTCATCGTGGGCCTTCAGCTTTACGGTGCGCTTGATGATCTTCTTGTAGAGGGGGTGACGGACATTGTCCTGGATTGCAACTACGACGGTCTTATCCATCTTGTTGCTTACTACCTTGCCCACTCTGGTCTTTCTCAGATTTCTCTCAGACACTCTGTTGTCCTCCTTTCAAAGTTACTTGCGCTCAGCGAGCTCTTTCTCCCGGATGATGGTCTTTACACGGGCGATGTCCTTCTTAACAGCGCCAAGACGCATGGGGTTGTCGAGCTGGTTGATCGCGTGCTGGAAACGCAGGTTGAAAAGCTCGCTCTTCAGATCGGAGAGCTTCTCGTTCAGCTCCTGGACGGAGAGGTTTCTAATCTCAGATGCCTTCATTACTTCTCAACCTCCTCTTCCTTCTTTACGAACTTGCACTTAACGGGCAGCTTGTAGGAAGCCAGACGCATAGCCTCGCGAGCCAGCTCCTCAGAAACGCCACCGATCTCGAACATGACGCGGCCGGGCTTAACCACGGCTACCCACTGCTCGGGAGCGCCCTTACCGGAACCCATTCGAGTACCAGCGGGCTTCTTGGTGATGGGCTTGTCGGGGAAGATCTTGA
>CAKWRB010000005.1:13484-25576 GCA_934845495.1 uncultured bacterium | reverse complement strand
CCCCTATGCCTCGCTGAATCCCCGTATGACGGTGGGCGAGATCATCCGGGAGCCCATGGACATCCATAACATCGGTACCCCCAAAGAGCGGGACGAAAAGGTGGCCTCCCTGTTGGAGACGGTCGGCCTCAAGCCCGACCATGTGCGCCGCTACCCCCACGAGTTTTCCGGCGGCCAGCGGCAGCGTATCTCCATTGCCCGTACCCTGGCTCTGGACCCCAAGTTCATCGTCTGCGATGAGCCGATCTCCGCACTGGATGTGTCCATTCAGGCACAGATCATCAACCTGCTGGAACGCATCCAGCAGGAGCGCGGCATTTCTTACCTGTTCATCGCCCACGACCTGGGTGCAGTCAAGCACATCTCCAAGCGGATCGGCGCCATGTATCTGGGCAGCCTGGTGGAGATCGGCGACAGCGATGACCTCTACCACCATCCGCTGCATCCCTATACCCAGGCGCTGCTGGCCTCGATTCCGATCCCCGACCCCAAGCGTATGCGGGAGCAAGGGAGAGAGGAGATCTCCGGCGAGATCCCCTCGCCGCTGGATGTTCCCTCCGGATGCCCGTTCCGCACCCGCTGCCCGCATGCCACCGATCGGTGTGCCCAGGAAAAACCTCAGCTGAGGCAGGTGGGCAACTCCAAGGTTGCCTGTCACCTTTATGATAAGTAAGAAGATTCACCCAATAACCGATCGATAAGGAGAGTTTCACGATGAAAAAATTTGCATCACTGCTCCTGGCCTTCGCAATGACAGTCGGCATGCTGACCGGCTGCAGCGGCGGAGATAACGGGACAAACAGCACCGGAGAAGCACCGGCTCAGGAAGTGACTGTGGCGATTGCTTCCACCTTTGCCACCCTGGATCCGGCACTGATTTCCACCACCCACATGACCCATGTCTATGGCAATATGGGTTCCAACTTCTACCGCACCGACGCTGACGGTGTCCTGCAGTATGATCTGGGTGAAAAGGTTGAAAAGTCGGAAGATGGCCTGACCTACACCTTCACCATCAAGGACGGCCTGAAGTGGTCGGACGGCGAGGCCCTCACCGCCGAGCACTTTGTCTACGGCCTGAAGCGCGCCATCGGCTACGGCCCGGACAATGCCTACAACAAGAAGGCCCTGGTGAACTTCATCGCCGGCGCCGAAGAGGCTGCCAATGCCGCCATGGATGTTGCAGATATGGCCAATGTAGGCGTTGTGGCCCTGGACGACACCAACTTCCAGGTGACCCTGAGCACCCCCTGCCCGTTCTTCGAGCGTGTATTCTCGGCCAATGTCACCGCTCCCATGCGTCCCGACTTCGCCCTGGAGCATGATAGCTCCTGGTCGGTGAACGGCACCTATCCCGCCAGCGGCCCGATGAAGCTGGAATCCATCAGCCCCGAAGAGGAAGCTGTACTGGTCAAGAATGAAAACTACTGGGATGCCGCCAATGTCACCCTGGACAAGGCTACCTTTGTAGTCATGACCGATTCCACTGCCCAGGTCAATGCCTTCCGTACCGGCGACATCGATATCGCCATGAGCGTTCCGGCAGAAGTGGCTACCAACAGCCAGTATGAAGCCAACCTCATCCTGCCCAAGAAGTACATCTCCAACTACTTTGTACTGCTCAATTCCGGCCCCAAGGCTCAGGTAGAGGCCATCAAGGACGAGAATGTCCGCAAAGCCCTGGCTCTGGCCATCGATAAGAACACCATGCTGAGCATCCTGGGCGAAAAGGCCAATACCCGGCTGGATGGCTATATCCCCTATGGCTTTGAAGGCACAGACGGTAAGGACTTCCGTGATGAGAAGAGCTATGGCGAATTCAACCTCGAAAAGGCCAAGGCACTGATGGAAGCAGCCGGCTACAACGAGAACAACCACCTGAAGTTTGAGTATCTCTACTCCAACAGCCAGTTCCACTCCGATGTGGCACAGCTGCTGCAGCAGATGTGGGCACAGATCTATGTGGATGTAGAGGTCAAGGCCATTGAGATGGGCGTATTCTACGACTATGTGGACAATGGCGACTTCACTGCCAGCCGGTATGGCAACAATGACTCCACCGATCCGATGAGCTACTTCCAGATCTTCACCACCGATTCCCAGATCGCAGGCTGCCAGGCCATCACCGATCCGGTTCTGGATCAGATGGTGGAAGAGGCTTATCAGATCACCGATCGGGATGCTTACATTGCCAAGCTGCACGAGATCGAGGATTACTTCGTAAACGAGAAGCAGTATGTGATTCCGCTGTTCACCCAGAATGCCCTGGTGCTGGCTCAGTCCAACCTGGAGGGCCTGTGGATCACCGTAGGTGGTTCGCCCATCCTCACCAGCGTCGTTGTCAAGTAAACGGGCATCGCCCTTCTGAAAAAAACACCCGGAGAAGCTCTCCGGGTGTTTTTTCTATGCAGAGAACAAAAAACCTCCCTGTCCGCCGGAGCAGACAGGGAGGTTTTTTTATCGGGGATTAAACGCTGGGATTATTCACCCAGGAACTTGACAGCACAGCCGGTCAGGAACTCAACACCCAGGCGGAATGCCTTCTCGTCCAGAGTGAATCTGGGATGGTGGTTGGGCAGGCTGCCATCGGGGCCATCAAAGCCGGCACCCATGAAGCAGTAGAAGCCGGGGAAAGCGTGAACGAAGTCAGCAAAGTTGTCCGAACCCATCAGCTTGGGAGCCTGGATTGCAGTCAGACCCTCAATGTTCTCCACAACCTCCCGGGCTGCAGCGATGCTGGCAGCATCGTTGTCTACTGGAATGGTCTTGCCGCGGGAGTAGGTCAGGGTAGCGGTGGCATCGTAGGAGGCAGCGATCTGGGTGGCGATCTGCTCGATCAGCTCCAGGGTGCGGTCCAGGGCCTCCTCGCGGAAGTAGCGGATGGTACCCTTCATCTCAGCGGTTTCGGGAATGATGTTGTCAGCGGTGCCTGCATGGAAGTAGCAGGGGCTTACAACGATGGGCTCCAGGGTGTTCATGCGGTTCACCATCAGGGAGGTGATGCGCATCAGGATCTCAGCCAGAGGCTTGATGGGATCGATGGAAGCGTAGGGCTGCGAGCCGTGGCCGCCCTTACCCTTTACAACGATCTGCCAGTTGCAGGCACCGGCCATGGACGGGCCTTCGGTGAGGCTGATGAGGCCAGTGGGAACAGTGGCAGCAATGTGCAGGCCAAAGGTCTTATCCACACCGCCCTGCTCCTTGAGGTACTCAACGATGTCGCGGGCACCGATGGCAACTTCTTCGCCCTTCTGGAAGCAGACATAGATCTTACCGGTCAGTTCATCCTTGTGGTCGTTGAGGATGCGGGCAGCACCCAGCACCATGGAAGCATGGGTATCGTGGCCGCAGGCATGCATTACGCCATCCACTTCCGACTTGAAGGGAACATCGGCTTCCTCCTGAACAGGCAGAGCATCGATATCACCACGGAAGGCAATGGTCTTACCGGGACGGCCGGTGTCGATCAGGCCAACTACATTGGTGCCAGCCACACGGGTGTAGGGAATTCCCATCTTGTCCAGCTCCTCGCAGATGCGGCCGCTGGTCCAGACTTCCTGGTCGGACAGTTCCGGATGACGGTGGAATTCGTGACGCAGACCAATGACATAGTCTTCGTATTTCTTTGCGTCCTCATGGATATTGAACATATTTGAATCCATCCTTTGCGGTAAATTAAAGTGGTGACAAGAAAACCTGCTCCGCTTTAGCTATATTCTACAACAGAAACAGTTGTCTGTCAATCACTGACACCCGATTCCCGGAACCCCAATTTGAGCTTAGAGATGGCCTTTTTCTCGATGCGCGAGACATAGCTCCGGGAGATGCCAAGCTGCGCTGCAACCTCTTTTTGTGTGTGGGGGCGCTGACCTTCCAAACCATAGCGCAGGCGGATCAGTTCCTGTTCCCGGTGGCTCAGACGGGTGACAATCAGCTCCCGGAGCTGTTCAGCCTGGATGGACAGATCGATCTCGTCCAGAATGTTGTGCTCATCTGCCATGATGTCCACCATGGTCAGGGCGTTGCCGTCCTTATCGGTGTCGATGGGGTCATAGAGATAGACATCCTGGGCGGATTTTTTTCGGGCACGGAAATACATCAGGATCTCGTTTTCGATGCACCGGGAGGCATAGGTGGCAAACCGTGCCCCCTTTTCCGCATCGAAGGTGGTCACCGCCTTGATGAGGCCGATGGTCCCGATGGAGATCAGGTCGTCCTGATCGCCGGAGACGGCATAATACTTTTTTATAATGTGTGCAACCAGTCGAAGATTGTGCTCAATGAGCTTGTTCCGGGCAGTTGTGTCGCCCTCCCGGATCTTTTGCAGGCATTCCTGCTCCTCACGGGCGGATAGCGGCCGGGGAAAGGAGCCGCTCCCGGTGACGTGCAGCGCCAGGAACAGCAGGTTGCCCAGAGCGGGCAGCAGCAGTGTGTACATTTCGATCACCTCTGAAAATCTATATGCCCGGTGTCCCCATTTACTGCCTGGCCACAGGAAATAATGCATCATTTCCACCAAGAGAGGGATTTGTGTTTTGGCGCAAACTTTTCTGCCGATTTGCTTTTGATTATCAGAAATATGTCGATAAATAAAAATAGATCTAAAATAAATTTTATACAACCCATCAACAAGGGTAGGATAAATCTGCTTTGCAGATCGGAATGGAGGCACAACAGTAAATGGATAGACAATCTGATATTCTTCTGGAATCAGGCACCAATGAGTTGGGCGTAATGGAATTCACCATCGGCGGTGAAGTATTCGGCATCAATGTGGCAAAAGTTCTGGAAATTATGATGGTATGTCCCATTGTACCAATGCAGAAGGCGCAGAAGGATATTGAAGGAATTTTTAAGTCCCGGGATATGCTGCTGACTGTCATCGATTTGGCCAGCTATCTGGGGCTTCCACCATCCAAAAATCCCGGACGGGATATTTTTATCATCACCAGATTTAATAATGCGAACTTTGCTTTTCATGTTCATTCCGTTGTTGGGATCGACCGGATCTCCTGGACCGAAATCAAAAAACCGGATCGCATTATCTATGGCGGGGAAGATGGTGTAGCCACCGGTATCGCCGAATACAACGGTCGATTGATCACGATTTTGGACTTTGAAAAGATTGTATCCGAAATCAGTCCGGAAATGGGCATTCAGTATGAGGATCTGGAACAGCTGGGCGTCCGTCATCGATCTAACAAGCCGCTTCTTATTGCAGAGGATTCTACTCTTCTTTCAAAAATGATCGTCGAATCGCTCCGGCGCGCAGGGTATGAGAACTTGACAAAGGTGGATAACGGCCAGGAGGCATGGGACTTCCTGCAGGAGGTAAAGAACTCCCAGGATCCGCTGGAAAACCATGTCTGCTGTGTAGTAACAGATATCGAGATGCCCCAGATGGATGGGCACCATCTCACCAAGCTGATCAAGGAAGATCCGATCCTCAAGAGTCTCCCGGTTATCCTGTTCTCTTCGCTGATTACCGAAGAAATGAAGATCAAAGGTGAGCAGCTGGGCGCAGATGCGCAGATTTCCAAGCCGGAAATTGCCAATCTGGTATCCCTGATCGACAGTTTCCTGATGAAACAGTAATAATTGCATCAATATGTTTTGAAGCAGCGGTACCAGCATGGTTGCCGCTGCTTTTTTGTAAAGAATGAAGGTTTTGTATATTTGTAGATGACCGGGCGATTTCCGGGGCGCGTGAGCCGGCTTTTTTTTGCTCCGGAATATTCCAATCCGGGGCAAAAAGGGCCAGAAAACTTATTCTTTATTAAGTTGGAGTAAATGGAAAATTTGACAAATGTTTAATCGCACAAAACAGACGAGAAATCAATAACTGATTTAGGCATAGTAATAATTCTATGTCGAAACAGGCAGGATTGTTGTGTTTCACAACTCTACAATTACAAAGATATTGAGTATAATTTAAGTTGTCAAACTATGCGGTTTCAAGATAATTTGTCGATTTTTTAACCAGCGGATAAATCTCTATATCTATCATAAATCGAGAGCTTCTCTCTTGGTTTTTTGGAAATTTTTATCAAAAATTAAACCAGCGGAGGTAGTTGGAATGTATATTGTACCACTCAGTAATCTGCCTGCTATTCAAGGCGACTCGAAGGTTGAAACACCCACCCAAAACGGTGGTATTCCGTTTCGTGAAGTGATGCAGAAGGCGGTGCAGTCGCTGCAGGAAAGCCAGCAGCTGGCTGCCAAGGATGCATACGAATTGGCCCAGGGCAATTCGGCCGATCTTCACACGATCATGATTCATTCTGCGATGGAGACAGCTGCTGTGGAAGCCACAGTTCAGCTTACCTCACGGGCTGTAAGTGCCTACAAGGAAATTATGCAGATGCAGATCTGATTGATCAGGAATACGAAATACGGATAAAGTTGGGGTTATTGGATGAAAGCGGATAAGTTGGGTAAACTCGGGCAGTTAAAGAAGTTCGACCTGAAGGGCTCTGTTGGAAAACTGAAAGAGCGGTGGAAGAATAAGCCCGAGAGAACTAGAAAAATGATCGTTGCCATTGGTGGAGGAGTTCTGTGTACTGCAATGCTGATGGCTGTTGTTATGGGGAACTCGTCGGGAAAGTATAAGGTGCTCTTCCCGGGAATGACTGAAACGGAAAGTGTAGAGGTCTATGCGGTGCTGCAGGATATGGGTGTAAACTCCCAAATCGATGCAGGCGGACAGCTGTTGGTCCCCACGGAGCAGTGGGAGCAGCTGGTGTTTGAACTCAACGGGCAGGGCTATCCGCAGACAGCCCCCAGCTACGATACCTTTACAAGTCTGTCGGGATTTACATCCACTGAATTTGAAAAGAAGGCCGGCCTGATTTTTCAGGCACAGGACCGGATGCAGGAGACACTGGTGCGCCAAACGGGGATCAAGGCAGCAACAGTAACTTTTTCTGTTCCCGAAAGCAGCAATTATATCTGGGACGAATCCAACCAGAGAAAGAGCACGGGCAATGTAACTGTTCAGATGATGCCTGGCTATGAGCTTACACCGGAGCGTGTATCGGCAATCAAGCACCTTGCCTCCACCTCGATCCCGAAGCTGGAACCGGAAAATGTGGTTGTAATCGATGCCAACACCGGTGTGGAGATGCCCGGCGTGAATGAAACCGGCAGCGAGGGATATTACAGTGTACGCCGGCTGGAGTATGAGCGGGCCATCAGCAAGCAGATCGAGGACAATGTCAAGCGCCTGCTCGCAGGAAAATATGGCCCCGACGGTGTCACCGCAGTGGCTTCTGTCAGCCTGAACTACGACAAGATGGTCTCCGAGTCCAAGCAGTTCCAGTCGCAGGATGGGACCAACAGCGGCGTCATCAGCCATTTTGATGAGAAATACTCACTGAATGGGTCGGTGGCAGCTGAAAACATTGTGGGAGAAGAAAACAACACAGATGCACCGCCCACCTACCCCACAATCGATGGAGCAGCAGATGCCAGCGCCACCGATTATGAGAAGAACATCGATTACGAAGTGGGTTATATCATGACCCAGATCGAAAAGGGTGAACCGATCCTGGACAAGGCAACCGTGGCTGTGGTTGTCAACGATCCGGCCTTCGATACACAGGTGGAGGAAACACTGGTGAAACTCATTTCCAAGGCGGTCAATATCAGTTCGGATAATATTTCTGTATCCAACCTCCAGTATGCAACTCAGGATGTGTCCTCGCCGATGGGCAGCTTCGGCCTGAGCCAACAGCAGCTGATGCTGCTTGGAATCGGCGCAGTTGTGCTGATTCTGCTGATCCTGATGGTGATCTTCCTGTCTGCACGCAGCCGCAAGCGCAAGAAGCAGGCTATGGAGCTTGCAGCGGCAGCAGAAGCCCAGGCTGCAGCAGAAGCCGAAAAGCAGAAAGAGCTGGATGCCCAGCGTGAAATCGAAGAACACAAGAAGATGCTTCGGGATGAGGCAGAAGCCAATGTCAATGCCAAGGAGAATGCAATCACGAATGAAATCCGTGATTTTGCTCAGAAGAACCCGGAAATTACAGCGGCTCTGCTCCGCTCGCTGATGAGGGAGGAGAAGTAAATCAATGGCTGTAGCAACGACCAAACAACTTACCCCAATACAGCGTGCTGCTGCAGTGGTGATCGCTCTGGGCGCAGACCGCGCATCAGAGGTGTACCGTTACCTGAAAGATGAAGAGGTAGAGCAAATCTCGTTGGAGATTGCCAAGCTCAACCGGCTTTCTCCGGAGGAAATGCAGAGCACGATTGAGGATTTCTACGGCCTTTGCGTTACACAGAAGGTAATCAACGAAGGCGGCGTCCTGTATGCAAAGGATGTGCTGGAAAAGGCATTTGGCCCGGAGCAGGCCTCTTCCTATATGGATCGCCTGTCCAAATCCCTGCGCACCCGTTCCTTTGAATCGATCCGGAAGGCTGACTATAAAAACCTCTGGATGATTCTCCAGAACGAGCATCCTCAGACCATTGCGCTGGTTCTGTCCTATGCCCGTTCCGACCAGGCAGCGCAGATCATTGCCGAGCTGCCCAGAGCGGTGCAGCTGGATGTAGTGGAGCGCATTGCCAGCCTGGACCGTGTATCGCCCGAAATGATCAAGCTGGTCGAGGATTCGCTGGCGGCTCGCTTCACCAACATTACATCGGCCGATCAGGTCGAGGTTGGTGGTGTACCGTATGTAGCGGAGATCATGAACCGTGTGGATCGTTCCACCGAGAAGTACATCTTCGACGAACTCGGCACCCGGAATTCGTCTCTTGCGGACGAGATCCACAAGCTCATGTTCACCTTCGAAGATATCATCAATCTGGACAGCATGGCCATTCAGCGCTTTATCAGAGAGGTCGATACCAAGGATCTCGCTGTTGCGCTCAAGGGCGCCAACGAAGAGGTCAAGCGGATCATCTTCCAGAATATGTCCTCTCGTATGCGTGAAAATATCGAACAGGATATCAAGTTCCTGCACAATATCCGTATGCGTGATGTGGAAGAGGCCCAGCAGAAGATTGTCGGCGTGATCCGCCAGCTTGAAGAGGCCGGCGAAATCGTAATCGCCAAGGGAGAGGAGGACGAGATCCTTGCCTAAGGTGATTCGTTCCCGCAATCTGGTCTCTGTTGGTGAGGTGGAAATCCCCGATCAGGTGATCCTGGAGGTTGATACCACTCCTGCCGATGCCGGCGGAGTCAACGAGAGCCCTGAGGCGCCCTCTGTGCCCCAGCCGGACTATGAACAGGAACAGCGTCGAGCAGAAGAACAGTTTCGCAGTCAGCTGAAGCAGATGCAGCTCCAGGCGGAAGAGGCAGCCAAGAAAATCCTGATGCAGGCCGGAGAAGAAAGAGAGCAGCTCCTTCAGAAGGCGCAAAGCGACGCTGACCTGATCCGCACACAGGCAAGAGAAGAGGCCTACCAGGCGGCTGTACAGGAAAAAAGGCAGAAGATCGACGGCTTGCTGGCTTCGATGGAAACACTGCTTCAGCAGATGCAAAAGCAGCAGCAGCAGTACTTTTCACAATATGAAAAGGCCCTGCCGGATCTGGCGCTGGAGATTGCTGCAAAGATAATGGAAGATGCCATCCAGGCCGACCCCTTTGTGATGAAGCCCCTGGTACAGCGTGCAGTGGCACAGGTTAAGGAGGCAGAATGGCTGGAGATCCAGGTTTCCCAGCAGCTGCCGGAACTGGTGCGTCAGCTCCAGGAGGAACTCCCGGAGTGGACAGATATCCGACACACCGATGTATTGGGAAATCTGGGAGAACCGGGCGCCTGCGTTGTACATACGCCGCAAGGAGTAATCGACGCATCGGTGTCCACTCAGTTGCAGAACCTGAAAAAGCAGCTGCAGGCAGCTGTGCGGAACTGACAGAAAGGAATCATCTGATATGCCGGATAGCAAGATGCTTGATATCATACCGTTGCAGCGGGTCATTCGTCTGGGGGATTTTTACACCCGGCAGGGCAAGGTCAGCAAGATTATGGGGCTGATGGTGGAAGCCACCGGTCTGGAATGCAATATGGGCGATATCTGCCAGATCCAGCTGGGTCAGGAGAACTTTGCCCTGGCCGAAGTGGTCGGGATCCTGGGGAACACCGTCCAGCTGATGCCCTACCAGGAACTGGACGGGATCGGATCCGGAAGCATCGTCATCAACACAGGACGAAAACTGGAAGTGGGGATCACCCCTGGAATGCTTGGTCGTGCCGTGGATGCCCTGGGCAGCCCCATCGATGGCGGACCAGCCTTTACAGAAGAAGAAAAGGTGTGGTATCCCATCAACGGACAGCCTGCCAACCCAATGGAGCGCCCGCCTATCACTGAGGTGATGGAGCTGGGGGTAAGGGCCATCGATGGCCTGCTCACCATGGGCAAAGGACAGAGAATGGGCATCTTTGCCGGAAGCGGTGTGGGTAAAAGTACACTGATGGGTATGATTGCCCGCAATGTCAAGGCAGATGTCAATGTCATCGCTCTGGTGGGAGAACGAGGCCGAGAGGTCGTGGAATTCATCGAACGCGACCTGGGCCCCGAGGGCATGGAGCGAACGGTGCTGGTGGTGGCCACATCGGATCAGCCAGCTATGATGCGCTCAAAATGTGCCCTTACTGCAACAGCAATCGCTGAATACTTCCGTGACCAGGGGCTTGATGTGCTGCTGATGATGGATTCTCTCACCCGCTTCTGTATGGCGCAGCGTGAGATCGGCCTTGCTGCCGGGGAACCCCCGGTTGCACGAGGCTACACCCCGTCTATCTATGCG
The DNA here is from genome assembly GCA_934845495.1 of uncultured bacterium. Taxonomy (GTDB): domain Bacteria; phylum Bacillota; class Clostridia; order Oscillospirales; family Ruminococcaceae; genus Avimicrobium. The sequence continues at coordinate 14,823 of CAKWRB010000005.1, read as the reverse complement.
GCACTTCCCAAGCTCCTGGAACGTTCCGGAAATTTTGAACATGGTTCAATTACCGGCATTTATACCGTCCTGGTGGAAGGTGACGACACCAACGAACCGATCTCTGATACGGTGCGTGGTATCGTGGACGGACACATTGTTCTTTCACGAAAGGTGGCAATGCGAAACCACTATCCTGCCATTGATATCCTTGCAAGCATCAGCCGTTTGATGAGCAGCATTGTGGAGCCCGAACACCGGCTTGCCGCCGGAAAGATCCGCAATATGATGTCGGTATACCAGCAGAATCAGGACCTGCTGCTGATCGGTGCCTATAAAAGCGGCAGCAATCCGGAACTGGATCAGGCCATCCGGCATATGGATGCCATCAATAAACTCCTTCAGCAAAGTGTGGACACCAAGGTGAGCTTCCGTGAGACGGTAGAGCAACTTGAAGCAATCGTGAAATAAGCCAACATAAACCTGGGAGGATTTTATGAAAAAATTTCAGTTTTCGTTGGATCATGTACGCGACTATCGGGATCGCCTGTTGGACGAAGAGACCGGCAAACTGCAGCGCCTTCGGGCAGAGCAGACCCGGATCGAGCAGCTGATTGCACAGCTGGAGGCCGATTTTGCCCAGGTTTCCCAGGCGATGCGGGACGCACAGGCAGAAGGGATTACCGCTCTGGAGCAGCGGGGGTTCAGCCTGCAGCTGGAAAGCATCCGGATGCAGACTCATGAGTTGACCGACCTGCTGAAGGGCGTTCAGGACCAGGTGGAGCAGCAAACACAGATCGTTGTAGCGGCCAGTCAGGAGGTTTCCAAGCTGGATAAGTTGAAGGACCGCCAATATGAGGATTGGCAGGCCAGCGTTCGCAAAGCCGAAGAGGAACGCATCGAAGAGCTGGTATCCCAGAATTATATCCGCAAAACAGCTGGATAATGTTTTAGCTATTCCATTGAAAGGAGGTGATAAAAATGCAACAGATTTCAATCAATCAGCTGAACGGAACTTCCGGGGGAAGCCTGAGACAGAAGATGGATCTTTCGGATGTATGTCAGTCGACTGATGCGTTTGCAATGCTCTTTATGCAGCTGATGGGTCAGACCCTGCAGCTTGGACAGGCTATTCCGATGCAGGGTGACCATCTGAATCCGCAAAATGATGCAATTCTTGCAGCGAATGCAGTGCAGAACAATGCACAGCCTGGTATCCTTGCTCAGGCAGCTGTGGATGGCAGCATGACCGGGAACAGCAGCTTGATTCTGGCAGAGGAGATGCTTTCGCAGAATGCCGGTATCGATGTGCAGGGGGGGATCCCTGGCACACAGGCCGCCAAGGAAGGCAATGCCGAGC